>CAMLNY010000032.1 GCA_946481405.1 uncultured Brevundimonas sp.
GTCAGCCGGGTGCTGAGGCTCCGGAACCGGTCGGACATCATCGGATCGCGGCTCTGGCCGAGAAGTCGCCGGTGGCCGTCTGGCGTCCCGCGCCGGCGCCGATGGTCAGGGTGTAGGCCTGTTCGTTTCCACGCACGTTCAGCTGCGGATGCCAGACCACCAGCCGGGCCGCGCCCGCCGGGATCGCGGGGATGACCACGTCGCCGTTGGCTCCGGTCTTGCCGGCGTACGGGGTGTCGACCACCCGCACATAGGCCAGCATCTGGTCGTGGATGTTGCAGCCCAGGGCCGCCACGCCGGCGGCGGCAAAGGCATGGGTCCGCGTCTGGTCGCGACCGAACAGCTCGATCTCGAACCGGTTGCCGCGCGAGAAGGAATAGATGTGGTGGCGGACCCGAACCAGGTTCGGGAAGGCCACGGCCTGTCCTGCCGGCGCGATCAACACATAGGGCTGGAACTGGATGTCCTGCTGCACGATGCGCAGCGGCCAGGAAAAGCGGATCGGTCCGCGCGGAACCCCGGCGTTCGGCGTCACCGTGACCACGGCGTCGCGCACCGGCCGTCCGGCGTTGTCGCGAACGCTGACGGTCAGGTCGCAGAATGATCGCGAGAAGAAGACGCATAGACCTTCTGTAATCAGGCGACGTGAAGTTGGCGTAAACCAAAATGCAACCGAAAGTAGCATAAGGCTGTTCTGGAAGCGCCGGCGCCATGTCCGGTTGCTGACGCCGCTTTACTTGAGTTTAACCACGAGGGCCTAGACGGGACCGAACAACGGTTCCCGTACAAGGCTCTTCCCGTGAAGGTTATTTCCTGTGCGCTTGCCGTTCTGGCTGTGATGGCTGCGCCCATGGCCGCCTCGGCCCAGGCCTTCGACTGGATTCCGGAGAGCCGTATCGGCGGCAAGCTCCTGCTGACCGGCGGCGTCTCGACGGTCGAGGGCTCCGGCGGCGGCGGCCTCGCCACCTGGGCGACCACCACCGGCTATGGCGACGAGGACGGCATCGGCGGCAACGTCCACGCGACCTATGTGAACCTGCCCGACTATGAACTGCGCGCGTGGGGCGCGGCGGTCGGGCTGTGGGACCGGGTCGAACTGTCGGTCGCGCGTCAGGAGTTCGACACCGGCGACACCGGCGCCCTTCTCGGCCTCGGTCAGGGCTTCACCTTCACCCAGGACATCGTGGGCGTGAAGGTCAAGCTGGTCGGCGACGCCATCTATGATCAGGACACCTGGCTGCCCCAGGTCGCCGTCGGCCTTCAGCACAAGTCCAACGACCAGGGCGCCATCATCCGCGCTGTCGGCGGCGAGGATGACGAGGGTACGGAGTATTATGTCGCCGCGACCAAGCTGTTCCTCGCCGACAGCCTCCTGCTCTCCGGCACGGTCCGTTTCACCGACGCGAACCAGACGGGCCTTCTCGGCTTCGGCGGCGACCGCAACTCCGACATGGAGCCCCAGTTCGAGGGTTCGGTCGGCTATCTGCTGAACCGCAATCTGGTCGTCGGCGCCGAATACCGGACAAAGCCCGACAATCTCGGCTTCGCGGGCGAGGACGACTGGCTGGACGTCTATGCCGCCTGGGCCCTGAACCGCCATCTGTCCGTCACGGCCGCGTACGTCGATCTGGGCGCCATCGCGACCTTCCAGGACCAGCGCGGCTTCTATCTCTCGCTCCAGGCCGGGTTCTGACCATGCGCATCCTGATCCTCGCCTCGGCGGTCACCCTGCTGGCCGCGCCCGCCTTCGCCCAGGACACGTCACAGGACGACTTCGCGGCGCCGCCCATCGTCATGTCGACCGAGCATCCGGATGAAGAGGCGGTCGAACCCTATGAGCGGTCCAACGCCCACGCCGGCGCGACCCCGTTCGAGGGCACGACCATGTGGGAGGCCTTCCATGGCGCCGAGGGCGTGTCGCGCATCGTCGACGCTCTCGTTGACCGCAGCACGGCCGACCCGCGTATCTCCGAAACCTTCGTCAGCCACGATCTGGTCCGCCTGCGTCGCGTGCTGAAGGAGCAGTTCGGCTACATCCTCGGCGGGCCGGTCACCTATTCCGGACGCGATATGGCGACCTCGCACCGTGACCTGGGTCTTCAGCCCTCGGACATGGGCGCCCTGGTCGAGAACCTGCAGATCGCCATGTCGGAGGAGGGCGTGGCCTTCCCGGCCCAGAACCGCTTCCTGGCAAAACTTGCACCGATGCGGCGCGATGTTGTGACCCGCTAGGGTTCCAGACCAGAAAACCTGTATCGCACCGCAACAAAACTGTTGCGCATCGGTTGTCGCCCGGTCCACGCTGGCTGTTCAGCAAGACGCGGGAGCGACCGTCACGTTCGACGAAATGTCAGGCCATGCCGGATCGGAGGAGGTCCGCAAGAGCTACCGGACGCTCGCGCGGTGGCTCGAGACCGCGCCGCCGGACCTGCTCCAGGCCCGCTCGCGTCAGGCGGAGCTGTTCTTCCGCCGCATGGGGGTGACCTTCGCCGTCTATGGCGACGTGGAGTCCAATGAACGCCTGATCCCCTTCGATGTAGTGCCGCGCATTATCGGCAAGTCCGAATGGGACGAGCTGGAAAAGGGGCTGAAGCAGCGCGTCAGCGCGATCAACGCCTTCCTGAAGGACATCTACGGACCGCAGGATTGCATCAAGGCCGGCATCGTCCCGGCCGAACTGATCTTCACCAACCCCCACTACCGGCCCGAGATGCAGGGCCGCCGCCCGCCGGGCGACATCTGGACCCACATCTGCGGCGTCGATCTGGTGCGCACGGGCGAGGACGGCTTCGTGGTGCTTGAGGACAACTGCCGCACCCCTTCGGGCGTCTCCTACATGCTGGAGAACCGCGAGATGATGATGCGGCTGTTCCCGGACCTGTTCGCCGAGCACCGCATCCGCCCGGTCGAGACCTATACGGACATGCTGCTGGCCAGCCTTCGCGCCAGCGCCCCGGACCACGCCGGCGCGGACCCCAACATCGTAGTCCTGACCCCCGGGCCGTTCAATTCGGCCTACTACGAACACTCCTTCCTGGCCGACAAGCTGGGGGTGGAGCTGGTCGAGGGCGGGGATCTGTTCGTCGATGACGACGTCGTTTTCATGCGCACGACCGAGGGCCCCCAACGGGTCGACGTCATCTATCGCCGGGTCGACGACGACTGGCTGGATCCGCTGACCTTCCGCCCCGACTCCTCCGTCGGCCTATGCTGCGGGCAATGTGACCCTGGCCAACGCGGTCGGCACGGGCGTGGCGGACGACAAGGCCGTCTACACCTACATGCCGGATATCATTAAGTTCTTCTCCGGCGGCGACCCCATTCTCGGCAATGTCCCCACCTGGCGCTGTCGCGAGCCCGACGCGTTGAAGGAGGTCCTCGACAAGCTCCCCGAGCTGGTCGTGAAAGAGGTTGGCGGCTCCGGCGGTTACGGCATGCTGGTCGGCCCCGCCTCAACCAGGGCCGAGATCGAGGACTTCCGGAAAAAGCTCATCGCCGATCCCGACGACTTCATCGCCCAGCCGACCTTGTCGCTGTCGACGGCCCCGACGCTCGACGGCTCCGGCGCCCTGTCGCCCCGCCACGTCGACCTGCGTCCCTTCGTCCTGTCCAGCCCCGCCGGCGTCCGCGTCGCCCCGGGCGGCCTGACGCGGGTGGCGCTGAAACAGGGGTCGCTGGTGGTCAACTCCAGCCAGGGCGGAGGCACGAAAGACACCTGGGTGCTGGACGACTGATGCTGAGCCGCACCGCAGAGAGCCTGTACTGGACGGGCCGCTATATGGAGCGGGCCGATTTCCTCGCGCGCATTCTGGAGGCGGCCCTGCGTCTGGCCGCCCTTCCGGCCCGCGACGGCGCCGCCGCCACGGCCTGGGCCTCGGCCATCGCCTCGGCGGGGGTGTCGCGTCAGTTCGCCGCCAGCGCCCGCACACCGTCCGAGAAATCGGTCCGCGAATACCTCGCCTTCGCCCCGGACAATCCGTCGTCGATCCGCGCCTGCATCACTGCGGCCCGCACCAACGCCCGTTCGGTCCGCACAGCCCTGACCATCGAGCTCTGGGAAGCCATCAACGGCGCCTGGAACGGTCTGGGCGAGTTCGGCGAGCCGACCAAGCGCGACGACTTCGTCCGCTTCCTGGAATGGGTGAAGGGCGTGTCGCTGGCCGTCGAGGGCGCCTCCTCGCGGACCATGCTGCGCAACGACGCCTACTGGTTCCTGCGACTGGGGATGGCGATCGAGCGGGCCGACAACACCGCCCGCCTGCTGGACGTGAAATACCATCTGCTGCTGCCGGCCGGTGAGCGGGTCGGCGGTCAGCTCGACTATTTCCAGTGGACGACGCTGCTGCGCGAGGTCTCGGCCCTGACCGCCTATCGCTGGGTCTATCGTGAGAGTGTCCGGCCGTGGCTGGTCGCCGACCTGATGGTCCTGAACCGCCAGATGCCGCGCTCCCTGGCCAGCTGTCAGGCCATGATCGTCTCCTATCTGGAGAAGCTGGCCGCCGACTACGGCCGGCGCGGTCCGGCCCAGCGCCTCGCCTCGGCCCGTCTGACCCGGTTCAACGAGACCAGTATCGAAGAGATCTTTCAGTCGGGTCTGCACGAATACATCCTGGCCTTCCTGAGCGAGAACAACGCCCTGGCCAGCGCCATCCACGACCAGTACCTGGTGTAGGCGGCGATGCGCATCCGGATCGATCACGAAACCCGATACGCCTACGACCGCGCCGCCCGGTTCATCGTCCAGGTGCTGCGCCTGACGCCGCGCTCGACCGAGGGCCAGCAGGTCCGCGACTGGCGTATCGAGACCGACGTCGACGCCCATCTGCGCCGGTCCGAGGACGCCTTCGGCAACATCGTCCACTCCCTCTATACCGAGCGTCCGACCAACGGCCTGATGGTCCGGGTGACTGGCGAGATCGCCACGGTCGACACCGGCGGCGTCCTGCGCGGCAGCCCCGAACGCCTGTCTCCGCTGGTCTTCCTTCGCGACACCCCCCTGACCCAGGCCGACGCCGCCCTGCGCCAGCTGGCCGCCGAGGCGGGGAGGGCGACTCGCTGACCCGCCTGCACCGGCTGATGGCCCTGATCCACGGCCAGGTCGCCTTCATGGTCGGCGCCACCACCCCCGATCACACCGCCGCTGACGCCTTCGCCCAGAAGCAGGGCGTCTGTCAGGATCACGCCCAGATCTTCATCTCGGCCGCCCGGCGCATGGGCATCCCGGCCCGCTATGTCTCGGGCCATCTGCATCGCACCGACGGCATCGAACATCAGGAGGCCGCCCACGCCTGGGCCGAGGCCTGGGTCGAGGATCTGGGCTGGGTTCGACGCGGCCAACGGCGTCTGTCCGACCGAACATTATGTCCGCGTCGCCTGCGGCCTTGACGCGCTCGGCGCCTCGCCGATCCGGGGGACCAGCTACGGCGGCGGTCGCGAGACGATGAGCGTGGCCCTGCGTGTGCGTCAGATGCAACAGACCCAGCAGCAACAGCAGCGGCAGGGCTGGTCGTGAACGCCGTTAACCTCGTCTTGAATCCCGAATCTGTTAACGTGATCCCTTCTTCCCGGTGGGGGATCGGCGCGGGGGCCGGTCTATCGCTATGACTTACTGCGTCGGCATGATGGTGAACGAGGGTCTGGCGATGATCGCCGACACCCGCACGAACGCCGGCGTCGACAACATTTCCTCCTACAAAAAGCTGCACGTCACCGAGGTGACGGGCGAGCGCGTCGTCGCTATCGCCACGGCCGGCAACCTGTCCGTGACCCAGACGGCGCTGGCCATGCTGGCCGACGGCGTGGTCATGCCCGGCCACGAGGAGCCGGAGACGCTTCAGACCGCTCCGACCCTGTTCCGCGCGGCCCAGCTTGCCGGCTACTGCCTGAACCAGGTGCGCCAGGATTTGCAGCCGACCATGGCCGCCGAGGCGCTGAAGATCACCGCCTCCATGCTGCTGGGTGGCCAGATCAGGGGGGGCCGCATGGGGCTCTATCTGATCTACGCCCAGGGCAACTTCATCGAGTGCGGGACCGACACCCCCTATCTCCAGATCGGCGAACTCAAATACGGCAAGCCCATTCTGGACCGGGCGCTGCGTCCCGAGACCCCCATGGCTGAGGCGGTCAAACTGGGGCTGATCAGTTTCGATTCGACCATCCGCTCCAACATCGCTGTGGGTCCGCCGTTCGACATGATCGTCATCCCGCGTGACGAGATGCACGGCGACCAGCGCCGCATCGAGGCCGACGATCCCTATTTCAAGGATCTCGGCCGCCGCTGGTCCGAAGCCCTCGCCCAGGCCCACCGCGCGATGCCCGCCCCGCCCTGGATGGAGCCCGCCGCCCAGAGCCGCCCCAGCATTTCTGTGGTGGGCTAGAGGCTTACGCCTCCCACGGGGCGAGACCGTCCCGACCTCGACCACTTTCCGGCAATCGACGTGCAGACGTGACGTCGATGACGCATGTGTGACGTTCTGCGAATGAAACTGCGATCTATTCGCAAATTGGCTTGCCTGCGACGGTCAAGCTGCTATTGCGACCGCATCGCAGTTTCAACGCCGGATCGCCACAGTGTCCCTCCCCAACGCTCTCGCTCTCCGCACCCTGCTCGGCGCCTCGACGGCCGCCGGCATGTTGTGCGCCGCGCCCGCCTTCGCTTCTGATCCCGCGACCGTCGCGCCCGCTGCAGATCCGGCCAGCGCACAGGAGACCCAGCCGACCTCAACCCTCGAAACCGTCGACGTCGAGGGCCGACGCGTCCGTCGCGAGCCGAACTCGCCGCAATTCACCGCCGACGTCGTCGACACCCCGCGCGCCGTCACCGTGATCCCGCAGCGGATCATCGAGCAGACCGGCGCCACCTCGCTGCAGGACCTGCTGCGCACCTCGCCGGGCATCACCTTCGGCGCCGGCGAGGGTGGCCAGCCCCTGGCCGACCGTCCTTTCATCCGCGGTCAGGCCTCGGCCAACAACGTCTTCCTCGACGGCATCCGCGACACCGGCGGCCAACAACGTGAGGTCTTCGCCCTGGAGCAGGTCGAGGTCATCAAGGGCCCGGACTCGGTCTATTCCGGCCGCGGCTCGGGCGGCGGCGCCATCAACCTGTCGACCAAGTCGCCGCGTCTCGAGCGTTTCACGACGATGTCGCTGGGCGGCGGCACGGACGGCTATCTGCGCGGCACGGTCGACTGGAACGCCCCGCTCGGCGAAACGGCGGCGCTCCGCGTCAACCTGATGGGCGCGCAAGGGGACGTCCCCGGCCGCGACGCCGTCGACTATGACAAGTGGGGCGTCCTCGTCTCGGCAGGCATCGGTCTGGGGACCGACACCCATCTGACGGCCAGCTACTACCACCTGACCTCAAACCAGATGCCCGACTACGGCATCCCGCTGTTCACCAAGATCGGCGTGCGCACCACGGACTCGGGCGTTCTCGACGTCCCCTACGACAGCTTCTACGGCTTGACGGCGCGCGACTATCTGATCGGCGAGACCGACGCTTTCACCCTGGACTTCCAGAAGCGGCTGTCGGACGCCGTCACCATCCGCAACGTCACCCGCTATTCCGAGAACCTGAACGACTACGTCGTGACCAACCCGGGCGACGGCGGCAACACGGCTTCGGCGCCCCCCGGCGTGGCCCTGATAAACGGCGTCTACTGGATGAAGCGAGGCCTGAAGTCGCGCTGGAACCCGACGAAGACCCTGTCCAACGTCACCGACATCTTCGGCACGGTGAGCTGGGGCGGCCTGACCCACTCCTATGACGTCGGGCTGGAGCTGAGCCGCGAGCGCAACAACAATGCGTCCTGGACCGTCACGACCCTGACCGGCACGGCTTGCCCCGCGCCCTTGACGGGTCCGGACTGCACCCGTCTGTACGACCCGAACCCGTCCGATCCCTGGACCGGCACGATCGTGAAGGGCGTGGTCTCGACCAATCTGGCCGAGACGACCGGCCTCTACGCCTTCGACTCCATCGCGATTGGCGAGCAGTGGATCGTCAACCTCGGCGTCCGCTACGACCAGTATTCGGTCGAGGGCACGGATGCGACCGGCACGATCGCCGCCCCTGTCTACACCCCGCGCAACGGCGACTGGGACTTCGT
>CAMLNY010000033.1 GCA_946481405.1 uncultured Brevundimonas sp.
AGGGGGCGGTCGGCGGGACCGCCGCCCGCCGGATAGTCTGCTCGCTCGGCCCCGTTGGCGGTCCGCAACTCGTCCTGATCGGCGTAGTCTGTGAGCGCGGCCTCAAGCGAGCGGGCGTCGGCGGCCGAGACGCCGAGGCGGGTCATGAGGCGTTGCATCGGCAGGCCGGAAAGGCGCGACAGGTTCACCTGTCCGGCCTGATCCTGCATGCGGATGAAGCCGTCGTCGCCTAAACGGTAAGGCCGCCCGTCGAGCCGCAGCGGACTGGCGTTGGCCATGGCCGCCCGGAATGCGGCGTCCTCGGCCGGGGTCAGGGTCTGGAACTCCGCCAAAGGCGGCGGGGCGTCCAGCAGCAGGCCGAAGGGCGCGGTGCGTTCAGTCGATCCGAGCCAGGTCAGCCGGGCCTCGGCGGTCATGGCCCGCTGGGCGAAGGCGACGCGCGCGCGGGCGAGACCCGCCTCGCGCTGAAGACTGGCCAGGGCCGTGATGGCGACGAGAAAGATCAGGGTGACGACGCTCGTCACCACCAGAACGGTGGGCAGGACGAAGCCGCGCTTTTGGAGACGGTCCATCTAGAGCTGCAGGTTGGGGATGAACCAGGCGGACGGGAAGCCGCTGGACAGGGTCTCCATGATGTCCGGGCCTCCCGGGTTGGCCAGCCGCAGATACACCGTGGCGGATTCCAGCGGCGGCGTCGTGATGGCGCCGCTCGTCAGGGCGGGGGCGTTGGTCCAGGCCGGGCTCCAGACCGCCCCGTCCGTCGAATAGGAGAAGGCCGCGTCCCGGCCCAGCAGCATCAGACGGACCGATGTCCGGCCGGCATGGCAGAACAGGGCCGGGCGGCCGCCCACCGGTTCGATCGAGAGGCGCAGACGCCCCTGCCAGCCGCGTGGGGCGCAGGCGGTGGCGCGGCGCATGACCGCTTCGCCCTCCACAGAGGTCGAGGTCCCGGTGATCGCCTCGCGCCGGGGATCGCGGATGACCGCGACGGGCCGGATCAGCAGACTGTTGATAGCGGTCCGCGCATCGGCGACGGCGATCTCGTTGTCGGCGGCGGTCAGTGCATTTCGGCCCAGACGAAAGCCGTTGTCGCTGGCGCTGCGTCCGATGGAGAAAACCAGGGCCAGCGCCATCGAGCCGATCGCGAGAACCACCAGCGCCTCGATCAGCGAAAAACCAGTCCTGGGCCAGCGCCGCATCAGTGCTCCACACGCGGTTCGGCCGCTCGTCGAGCTTACGCTGACAGGCCTGTGTCCGCCAGACGCCTTGGCCTTCAAGGGGTTCGCTGGTAAGGGTCCTCCGTATCGGGGACTTCTGTCGGTGAAGCTTAAGGCGCCCATTCTGATCGGCGGAGCCATCGCGGCCTGCGCCGGACTGAGCCTCGCGGGTGCCCCCGCGACGGCTCCGGCGCCCGTCGCCGCGCCTGCCGTCGTGGCCGAAGCGCCCCCGCCTCCCTTGTCCGCCCGTGAACGTCGCGAACGCTTCGACGCGCGCGTCCAGGCCATGCTGGAGGCCGGCGAAGGCTCGCGTCTGACGGACGCGCCGCGCCGCCGCACCCAGGCCCCTGCACGCACCCGACCGCGCGCCGCGGCGCCGCGTCCGGCCCGAGCTGCGCCTGCTCCGACGCCTGTGATCGCGACCGCCCCGGCCCCGTCCGCCGCAGGCCTGCTCACCATCGCGCTGCCGGATTCGCCGTCGCGCACGATCTCGGCGGCCCTGACCCGGCCGACCAACGCGGTCGATTGCCTGACCCAGGCCATCTACTACGAAGCCCGTAGCGAGAGCGAAGAGGGACAGGCCGCCGTCGCCGAGGTGATCCTGAACCGCGCCCGCAGCGGCCGGTATCCGCGCGAGATCTGCGACGTGGTCTACCAGCGCAACGCTCGCACCTGCCAGTTCTCCTACACCTGCGACGGCTCGATCGGACGGACGCGGATCAACGCCCGGTCCTGGGCCACGGCGGAACGGATCGCGCGCGAAGTCTATGCGGGGCGGGCCCGGACCCTGCTGCCGGCCCGGTCGGTCAACTACCACGCCAACTATGTGGCCCCCAGCTGGGGCCGCCGACTGGAGCGGGTGCGCCAGATCGGAGCGCACATCTTCTATGGCGCGGCCCTCAACGGCGGCACGCCGGGCGCTTCGGAGGACGCACCGATCGCAGCCCGGCCGTCGGGCCAGCTGACGTTCGTTCGCCTCGACGCGCTTGACCGCGCCTACGACCTGTTCCGCTCCGCCGCGACGCCCGCGCCCGCTGCGGCCCAGCCGGCCGAAACGGCGGCGGACTAGGCTCGTCCGACCGCTTGGCCGAAGCCGCTTCCAACCTCCTGCTCATCGCGCCGCGCCGCCACGCCGACGATCGCGGCTGGTTCAGCGAAACCTATTCCGCCCGGCGTCTGGCGGAGCTCGGGATCACCTGCGATTTCCCGCAGGACAACCAGTCCTGGTCGCGCCGCGCAGGAACCGTGCGAGGCCTGCATTTCCAGCGCCCGCCGCACGCGCAGGCGAAGCTGATCTCCTGCCTCAAGGGGCGGATCTTCGACGTCGTCGTGGACATTCGCGTCGGGTCGCCGAGTTTCGGACGCAGCCTGACGATCGAGCTGACGGATCAAGGGGAGCAGTTGTTCGTGCCAGTCGGCTTCGCCCACGGCTTCGCGACCCTGACGGACGATACGATCGTCGCCTATAAGGTGTCGGGCCTGTACGAGCCGACGGCGGACGCGGGCCTCGCCTGGAACGACCCCGCTCTCGGGATCGACTGGCCGGTGGCCGAAGGCGAAGCGATCGTGTCGGCGCGGGACCAGGCCCTGTCGACCCTGGCCTCACTGGGCGCCCCGTTCGCCTATGGCGGCTGCGGGCCGATGTCGCTGGTTCGCCTTTAGGCGACGGCTGCTTCGACGATCCGGTCGGTCGGGGTCGGCGGGGTCGGATCATCCATCGACACGCGAGACACGCGGCAGCCGTGGAAGCCCAACTTGCCCTCGAACACCGGGTGCGCCGGCCAGATGCGCAATTGGGCGGCGTCAGGCTCGGGCCAGATGCGGTCCAGGCCCACCGAATAGGCGCCCCGATGCCGGATCTCGGTCATGATGCGACAGAATTCGACGCCCGCGCCCCATTCGAACAGGAGCGGCGCATGCGCCCTTTCGGGGTCGACCGTGAAGTCCAGATCCACGCGCCAGCGCCCGGCCGGGAGGCGGATGTAGGGACCGTGCACGATCGGCCGCATGCGACCGGTCATGTCGAGCAGAGGCGCGTCCACCGAGCCCTCATAGCCGTGAGTATAGACAAACCAGCGCGGATGCCAGGTCGCCGAGGTCCCGGGCGCCGTATCGTCGAAGATCGCCAGAGGCGATTCCGATACCGATGGGTGGATTCTGTAGGGCGATCCCTCGCGGCGCTCGACCACGCCCAGGACCGGGAAATCGAGCACATAACGGGCGGCGTTCAGAAGGGCGACGCCTTCTGCAGCGGCCATCTCGGCCTCCACCAGGATGTGCGACCGGGTCATGATGGCTTCGGGCGTCGCCGGCTGGCCGGGATCGACCGGGTCGGTCGCTGTGGTGTCTATGATGGCGACCCGCTGCGAAACCGGGAACGCCTGCATGGCGGCATGACTATGGGCGAAGACGAGGCCGCTCGCCGCCGGCTCGGCCGTCTCCACGCCGGTGTCGCCGACCGGCCAGCCGAGCTGGACGGCGCGCGCGATCAAGGCCTCGCGCCAGGCAGTCCCGGCGGCGGACGGGGTCAGAAGAACGCAGAGGCCGTCTGACATCACGCGGCCCGGAGCCAGGAATAGATCTCGACCGCCTCCTGGACGTCCTCGAAAATCTTGCACTTGCCGCTCTCGATGATGATCGCGCGGTCGCAGTAGTGGGCGACCATGTGTACGTCGTGCGAGGCCATCATGAACGCGCGATCCTTGCGGCGCTGGAACAGCTCTTCCTGGCACTTCTGCTGGAAGCGGGCGTCGCCGACGGCCACCAGTTCGTCGATCAGATAGCAGTCGAACTCGATAGCCAGCGACAGGCCGAAGGCGAGACGCGCGCGCATGCCCGACGAATAGTGTTTCACCGGCAGGCGCAGCGAGCGGCCCAGTTCGGCGAAGCTGTCGACCCGGTCGAGGGTGTCGCGATAGTCGCGGTTGTAGAGCCGGGCGAGGAAGCGGATGTTGTCGAGGCCTGAGAGACTGCCCTGGAAGCCGCCGCCGAAGCCGATCGGCCAGGACGAGGACATGTTCCAGACGATGTCGCCCTCGGTCGCCGGCAGGATGCCGCCCAACATTTTGATGAGGGTCGACTTGCCTTGGCCATTGCGGCCCAGAATGGCCAGCCGGCCGCTTCTCCCGAGAGTGAAGTCGATGTTCGAGAACACCGGCCGCGTCGCCCCGTGGAAGGTCTTGCCGAGGCGCACGACCCGTAAGCCGGGCGCCTCGATGATGTCGTTGGCGGCGTCCGACATCAGTCCTGGCGGTGCTCTCGCACGCCCGCCCAGACCAGAGATAAGAACGGTGGTGGCGAAGACGGTCAGGATGGCGATCCAGCGGCGAGGCTGGGTCGGCTTGTCCGGCAGGTTCGGGTTAACGATCCGGTCCAGATACAGCTTCTGGCGGCGGGCTTCCTGCTGGGCGGTCAGCAGGGCCGCGGTCGTTTCGGCCAACTCGCGATCGGCCAGCTCGCGCTGCAGCTCGAGGTCGGTATAGACCCCGACGCGCGGCGCCAGGGAGTTCGAGGCGCCCGCGACCTTGGCGCGCTCGGCGGCGATCTGGCGCTCGTAGGCGGCGATGCGGCCGTCCAGGATCGGCAGCTGCGGGCTTTGCGGGGCCTCGCCGACCAGTTGGGCGCGATCGGCCCGAAGCTGAGCCACCGTGGCCATCAGGCCGCCGATCAGGGACGAGCTTTCGCGCGCCGCCAATTCCGGATCGATGAAGCCGGCGCTGTTGCGGAAGGCGGTGAGTTGTTGCTGGATGCCGGTGACCCGGGCGCGAGCCTCGTCGCGAGCCGTCGTGGCCTCCGCGACGGCGTCTCCCATGGCGCGCTCGTTCAGCCGATTGACCAGTTGCTCGCCCGAGGTGAGCAGGGCCTGGTTGATCTGACGCGCATCTTCGGCGCGGAAAGCCTCGACGCGCAGGGTGGATATGCCGGTGGTGGAATCGTAGCCCACCACGACGAACCGGTTGAAGCCCTTGTACAGGCCTTCCTCGCCACGGCTGTCCCACATACGGGGGTAGCGGGAGAAGGCGTCCGCTCCGGGCGGGTTCAGGATGGCGGCGATGTCATAGCGACGGCCGAGCTCGCGCAGGGCGTCGCGCGACTTGATGTATTCATGAACCGCGAAGGAATCGGACTGGGCCGTCGACAGACCCACGCCCTGGAGGGCCACGCCGAGCGCCGTGGGTTGGGACTGGCTGGACGCGCGGACGATGAAGCGGGCTTCGGACACGTAGCGAGGCGTGGCGATCAGCAGATAGTAGATCATCGCCAGCAGGGTCGGTAGGACCACCACCATCAGGAAACCGACGGGCAGACGACGCCACCAGGGCTTCGCCTCCTCGCGGAAGGTGAGGGCCTCCGGTATCGGACCCAGGTAGTTGATTTGAGCTTCGGCCATATTCGATCCGTCCGGACCCCTCGAGGGGCTCACGCAGGTGTTCTTATTCGACTTCGATGCGGTCGCGCGAGGCCGAGATGATCAAAAGACCCGCAATGTTGAAAACGGCCCCGATGAACAGGGCGTAGGGCACATTGTAGTAGGTCGCGACAAACTCCCCGAACACACCGGCGCGGATCATCTCGATCCCGTGCACGAACGGGATGAGCATTACGAGGTCCCGGGCGACCGCAGGCAGCCAGGACACCATGTAGAAGGCCCCCGAGATCGGGATGAGGACGTAGCTGATCACCGGGACCAGACGCTCCATGATCTCGTAGCGCATCGACAGTCCAGCCATGACCAGAGCGAAGCCCATGGCGGTCCAGGCCAGCAGCAGCCAGCCGCAATACAGCAGCAGATAGTCGTGCGGCAGGCGGACCTGACCGAGCGCCAGCAGGATCGCGTAGACCACCATGAAAGCGCCGGTGGCGCCGCCGAGCTCCAGCAGGGCGCGGGAGAGCAGTAGGTGCAGCGGCGCGACCTGGCGGTGATACATCAGGCCGAGATTGGCCTGTATCGCCGAGGCCATCAGGGCGAGCAGGTGCCGGATCAGGATCAGCGACATATAGCCCGTCATCACGAACGGGGCGAGGCGGACGCCATGTTCGTAGGCGGGCTTGGTGAAGCTCCAAAGGGTCAGCACGCCGAAACAGAAGATCAGCGGTTCGCCCATGACCCAGGCGAAGCCAAGGCCCTGGCGCCCGTAGCGGGTTGTCATCTCGCGCATGATCAGCGCCGCGATGACCCGCCATTGCCGGGTGATTGCGCCTGAAACCATCAAATCCAACACTCTCGTGGCTCAAGCCCGGCCGCAAGCGGGGCTATGGCTGAATGAGCCGGGGCCAACCGGAGGTCAAGGCCTCCGGACGGTCTGACGTCTCGAGCGTGGTGCGTCGGCCTCAGCCGGCGGCGAACACCGCGCCAAAATCCGTCTGGGCGCTCTCGAAGTCGGGCGGGCGGCCGATGTCCAGCCAGTACTCGTGGATTGGATAGGCGCCGACCATGTCGCCGTCCGAGGCCAGGCCCGCCAGGAGCTCCGGCATGTCATAGGGACCGTGATCGGGAATGCGCGACAGGACCGAGCCGTCCAGACAATAGACCCCCGCGTTGGCGAGCCAGCGGAAGGTCGGCTTTTCGCGCAGGGCCGTCATCCGCACGCCCTCGACCTCGGCCACGCCGTGGGGAGCCTGGAACTGATGCTCGCGCAGGCACAGGGTCGCCTTGCAGCCGTGTTCCTCATGAAAGTCGATCAGCCCCCCGAAGGCCATGCGCGTCAGAACGTCGCCATTCATGACCAGCATGGGCGCCGTGACCGGATCGCGCACCAGCGACAGGGCGCCCGCCGTACCGCGAGGGTGATCCTCGCGGAGGTATTCGATCTCCACCCCCATGGAGGAGCCGTCGCCGAAATGATCGACGATCATCTCGGCCAGATAGTTCACGGCCAGACGGAAGCGGCCGAACCCCCGGGCGCGCAGACGCTCGATGATCGTCTCCAGCAGGGGGCGCCCGGCGACCTTCAGCATCGGCTTGGGGCAGGTCTGGGTCAGGGGGGCGAGGCGCACGCCCCGTCCGCCGGCCATGATGACCACCAGATTGTCGCGGGCCCGGGCGGCGCCGACCGTGTCCGGATAGAGGCCCACGACACGGTTCGAGCGGTCGACCAGCGGAGCCAGCGTCACGCCCCGCTCCTCCAGCCGCTGCAGGGCGACGATGTCGGAGCCCTCAACCGGCAGGGAGACCGGCGAGGGGTTCATCACCTCGCGGATCGGCGCATCCATGGGCAGGCGGCGCAGAAGGCCCCGGCGGATGTCCCCGTCGGTCACGCTGCCGATCAGACGGCGCTCCTCGTCGACGACGACGATCAGCTTCCTGCGGATCGCATCCAGGCGGGCAATGGCGTCCAGCAGGGGCGCCTCCGGCCCCATCAGATTGCCGACGATGTCGCTGGTCGCGGTCACACCGCATACTCCGCCGGGCGATAGAGGCCGGGGTTGTCGCGGATGAAGGCCACGGTGCGGGCCAGCCCCTCCTCGACGGAGATGGACGGCGTCCAGCCCAGCCGCGCCTTCGCCAGCGAGGCGTCGGCGTGCAGGCGTTCGACCTCGCTGGCCGCCGGGCGCATGCGTTGGGGATCGGCCTCGACCTCGACCGGCAGACCGGCGGCCGCGCCGATCATCGCCGGCAGATCGCCGATGGCGATCTCGCGCCCGCCGCCCGTATGAACGGTCAGGCCCTCGATCCCGGGAACGGTCGCGGCTCTCAGGAAGGCGTCGGCGGTATCATCGACGAAAACGAAGTCGCGCGTCGGCCGCGTGTCGCCCAGACGAACCGGCCGCGCCGCCAGCAACTGGACGGCGATGGCCGGAATGACGGCGCGGGCGCTCTGGCGTGGACCGAAGGTGTTGAACGGCCGCAGCACGAGCGTGGCCGGCAGCTCCTTCATCA
>CAMLNY010000034.1 GCA_946481405.1 uncultured Brevundimonas sp.
CGGCACCCCGTTCTCCAGATGCAGTACGCCGACACCCTCGGCCGCCTGTCCCGTCGGCTCCGAGGATCCCTCGTGCTGCCAGCGCGGGCTGTCGCCGGCCTCCTGCGGATCCAGCCCATAGTCGACCATGTTGATGATGATCTGGGCCTGACCTTGCGGCTGCATCCCGCCGCCCATGACGCCGAAGGCCATCCACGGTTCGCCGTCCCTGCAGGCGAACCCCGGGATGATCGTATGGAAGGGCCGCTTGCAGGCGGGCCAGCCGCCACAGCTGCAGGTTGAGCTCGCCGTCGTCGGGCGCCAGACCCGAGCCCATGCCACGATAGTTGGACTGGATCCAGCTGACCATCATCCCGTACTTGTCCGCGACGCTGAAATAGGTCGTGTCGCCGTGAGTGGGGGCGTCGCCCGGGAAGGCGCGGTCCATGGCCCGATCCGGCCGGATGAGCCGCGCCCGTTCGGCGGCATAGCCCTTGGAGTTCAGCCATTCGACCGGCGTCTGCGAGAACCGCGCGTCGGCGAACCACTTCGCCCGGTCCTCGAAGGCCAGCCGCTTGGCCTCCGCCTGATGGTGGATCGAGGCCGCCGACTGGAACCCCATTCCCTTCAGATCGAACTGCTCGCAGATGTTCAGGATCTGGTTGGTCGACAGGCCTTGCGTGTTCGGCCCCAGCCCATAGACGTCGACGCCGCGATAGACGGTCCGGATCGGCTCGACCCATTCCGTCCTGTGCGGCGCCAGATCGGCCCGCGTCATCCAGCCGCCGATGCGTCGGAAATAGCGCTCGATCTGTTCGGCGATCTCGCCCTGATAGAAGGCGTCGCGCCCGCCCGCCGCGATCTGGCGCAGCGTCCGACCCAGATGCGGATTGGCGAAGACCTCCCCGACGCGCGGCGTCCGCCCGCCAGGCGCATAGACGACCTTCCTGTTGTCGTTCTCCTCGATGGCCGTGGACCGGTCGAACCCGGCCATGTTCCGCTCCAGATACCAGGCGATGGTCTGGGGCATGGGCACGCCCTGCTCGCACAGCTCCGCGACCGGGATCAGGACGTCGGCCCAAGGCAGCTTGCCGTACCGCTGATGCGCGCTCCACCACGCGTCCACCGTGCCCGGCACATTGACCGTCACCGCACCATAGCGCGGCAGGTATCCGTCCACCGCCCTCGAGCGCGCCGTTTCCAGCGAGAGTCCGCGCGGGCTGTTTCCGGAGCCGTTGAAGCCGACCACCTTCCGCTGCGCCGGGTCCCACAGCATGCAGAAGGCGTCCCCGCCGATGCCGTTGGCGGTCGGTTCCAGAAAGCCCAGCGCCGCGTTGATGGCGATGGCCGCGTCGATGGCCGAGCCGCCCCGCTTCAGGGTGTCGATGCCGATCAGGGTCGCGGCCGGATGCGCCGTCGCCGCCGCTCCGTTCGCGCCCCAGACCGTCGATCGCCCAGCGAACGGCGCACCCGTGATCCGGTCGCCCATGGTCACCCCGGCGAAGGGCGCCTCAGGCGCGATCTGGACTGCCGGTCTCGCGGAGGCGGCGCCGGCCGTCGCCATCACGGCCCGGGCGGGCAGGGTCGACAGGAAGGTGCGGCGATGCATGGACGGAACTCCCCTGAAACAGACGGCCGCGACCGTAGCGGGTTCGGGCGCGGAGGAAAGGCGCCGGATCGGCCCCTGCATCGTTCGATGCGACACCCCGCCCTTGGCGTCTTCCCGCCTGACGTGACAGGCTGCGTCGAAGGCGCGTCACGACGCCGGGGAAACGTCCATGAGTTCATCCATCGCCGTCATCGGCCTGCCCATCGCCCTGGGCATCATCATGTTCGGGCTCGGCCTCAGCCTGACGCCGGCCGATTTTATGCGGATCGGGCGGCGGCCGAAGGCGGTGACCATCGCCCTCGCCTGCCAGCTCATCCTGCTGCCTCTGGTCTGCTTCGGACTGGTTCTGGCCTTCCGGCTACCGCCGGTGCTCGCGGTCGGCATGATGCTGCTGGCCGCCTCCCCCGGCGGCACCACAGCCAATCTTTACAGCCACCTGTTCCGCGGGGACGTGGCCCTGAACATCAGCCTGACGGCCATCAACTCGGTCGTGGCCGTCGTCACCCTGCCCGTCGTGGTCAATCTGTCGCTGGCCTGGTTCGATCCGGGCGGCGGTCAGGTCGGGCTGCAGTTCAAGAAGACGCTCGAGGTCTTTCTGATCGTGCTCGGCCCCGTGGCCCTCGGCATGCTGGTGCGCGGCCTGAAGCCCGCGTTCGCGGCGGCCATGGACAAGCCGGTCCGCATCGCCTCGATCGTCATCCTGATGCTGGTCATCATTGGCGCGGTCGCCGCCCAGATCGATACTCTGCTCCAGCATTTCGCCGCCATCGCCGGGGTCGTGATCACCTTCTGCGTGGTCAGCCTGACGATCGGCTTCCTCGTCCCCCGCTGGCTGAATGTCGACCGTCCCCAGTCGATCGCCAGCGCCTTCGAGGTGGGCCTGCACAACGCCACCCTGGCGATCGTCATCGCCCAGTCAGTGTTGCGAAACCCCGACATGTCGATGCCGGCCGCCGTCTACGGCGTGCTGATGTTCCCGCTGGCAGCGGTCTTCGGGATGCTGATTACGCGCTCAGGAAAGGCTCAGCCTTCGAGATCCAGCGAATAGCCGGCCGAGCGGACCGTCCGGATCGGGTTGGCGCTGTCCTCGACGTTCAGCGCCTTCCTCAGGCGTCCGACGTGCACATCCACAGTGCGCGCCTCGACATAGACATCCGAGCCCCAGACGGCGTCCAGCAGCTGTTCGCGGCTGAACACCCGGCCCGGATGGCGCATGAAGTGGTCCAGCAGACGGAACTCGGTTGGGCCCAGATGGACCTCCTTGCCCGAGCGGCGCACCCGATGGGCGACGCGGTCGATCACGATGTCTCCGTGGCCCACCCGGTCGTCGGCCAGACCCGGCCGTATCCGGCGCAGCACAGCCCGGATGCGGGCGATCAGCTCGGTCATCGAGAAGGGCTTGGTCAGATAGTCGTCGGCGCCGGTGTCCAGACCACGGACCCGGTCCGACTCCTCGCCCCGGGCCGTCAGCATGATGATCGGCAGGTTGCGCGTCTCGGGCCGCCCGCGGATGCGGCGACAGACCTCGATGCCCGACACCTTGGGCAGCATCCAGTCCAGCAGGACAAGATCGGGCTGGCGCTCGTCGATCTGGACCAGCCCCTCCTCGCCGTCTGCGGCGACGACGACGTCGTAGCCCTCCTTTTCGAGGTTGTACTGAAGCAGGGTCGCCAGGGCGTCCTCGTCTTCCATCACCAGGATATAGGGCTGCATCGTGCGCTCTCCCGTCAGTCTTTGCTCGGCGTCGGCAGGTGGCCGCTATCGGCATCCCAGTCGCCGGGAGCAGGCGTCCAGCGCGGACGTTCGCCGGTCATTTCGTCGCCGGTGATCTCGTAGTGGATGACCTCGGCGATGTTGGTCGCGTGGTCCCCGATCCGCTCCAGGTTCTTGGCCATGAACAGCAGATGGGTGCAGGCGCTGATCGTGCGCGGGTCGCCCATCATGTAGGTCAGCAGTTCGCGGAACAGGGCGTTGTAGTGCTCGTCGACCTCGTCGTCCGAAGCCCAGACGGCCATGGCCCGGTCGATCTCCGAGGCCGTATAGGCGTCCAGCACATCGCGCAGCCGCATCGACACCAGCTTGCCCATCCGCTCGATCGAACGGGTCAGAGGCTGCATCGGCTCGGCCTCCGCCAGCGACAGGGCGCGCTTGGCGATGTTCTTGGCCAGATCGCCGGTCCGCTCCAGATCGGTGGCCAGTTTCATGGCCGCCAGTGTCTTGCGCAGGTCCGACGCCACTGGCTGACGCAGGGCGATAAGGCGGATGGCCTTCTTCTCGATGTCGCGATGCATCGCATCGACCTTCGCGTCCCGCTCCACTACGGCGCGCGCCAGGGCGATGTCGCGCCGTGCGACCGACTCGACGGCGTCCGCCACCTGGGCCTCGGCGAGACCGCCCATACGGGCGACTTCAGCGGTCAGCTGGTTCAGTTCGTCGCCGTAGGCCTTGACCGTATGCTGGTTCAACCGAAGCGCCCCGTGATGTAGTCGAGGGTGCGCCGTTCCCGCGGATTCGTGAAGATTTCCTCGGTGTTCCCGTGCTCCACCAAACGGCCGAGGTGGAAGAAGGCCGTGCGTTGCGACACGCGCGCCGCCTGCGCCATCGAGTGGGTGACGATGACGATGCAGTACTGCTCGCGCAGCTCGTCGATCAGCTCCTCGATCCTGGCGGTCGCAATCGGGTCCAGGGCCGAGCAGGGCTCGTCCATCAGAATGACTTCGGGACGCACGGCGATCGCGCGGGCGATCACCAGACGCTGCTGCTGGCCGCCCGACAGGCCGGTGCCGGCGGAGTGCAGACGGTCGGCGACCTCGTCCCACAGGCCCGCCTTCTTCAGCGAATTCTCGACGATGCCGTCCAGCTCCGACTTCGATGTCGTCATGCCATGGATTTTCGGGCCGTAGGCGACGTTCTCGTAGATCGTCTTCGGGAACGGATTGGGCTTCTGGAACACCATCCCGACCTGGGCCCGCAGCAGCACGGGATCGACGCTCCTGGCGTTGATGTCCTGATCGTCCAGCAGGATCTTGCCCGTGACAGATGCGCCCTGGATGGTGTCGTTCATCCGGTTGATGGTGCGCAGGAACGTCGACTTGCCGCAGCCCGAGGGGCCGATAAAGGCCGTGACCGTCTTGTCCGGGATGTCCAGCGAGACGTCGAACAGGGCCTGTTTCTCACCGTAAAAGACCGAGACGTCGCGCGCGGCGATCTTGGTCGGGCCGACCGGGGCGTCTGGCGTCGTCACCGGCGGGACGTTTCCGGCCATGGAGCCGGCGGTCGCGGGCTCCGGCGGCAGAACCGACTCGTGGCGGCTGTCGCCCTCGGCCTTGGCGCCCGGCAGGACCTGGCCGCCCATCATCGGCGTATCGGTCGGATCGCCGCCGTCACGGCCGTCGGCGCTGCGGAAGATGGAGAATTTCATTGTCTTACCACCGACGTTCGAAGCGCCGGCGCAGCAGGATGGCGGCGGCGTTCATGACGATCATGAAGGCGAGGAGAACCAGGATGGCTGCGGCCGTCCGCTCGTGGAACGCGCGCTCCGAGGCGTTCTCCCAGATATAGACCAGCGACGGCAGGGCGCCGGCCGGTTCGTCGATCGCGCCCGGAATGCCCGGCACGAAGCTGACCATGCCGATCAGCAGCAGCGGCGCCGTCTCGCCCAGCGCGTGGGCCATGGAGATGATGGTGCCGGTCATCACGCCCGGCATGGCCAGCGGCAGGACGTGATGGAACACCGTCTGCGTCCTGCTGGCGCCCATGGCCAGGGCGGCCTCGCGGATCGACGGCGGCACAGCCTTCAGGGCCGAGCGCGTGGCGATGATGATGGTCGGCAGGGCCATCAGGGCCAGCACCAGCCCGCCCACCAGCGGCGACGATCGCGGCAGATGCATCCAGTTGATGAACAGGGCCACGCCCAGCAGGCCGTAGACGATCGACGGCACGGCGGCGAGGTTGTTGATGTTGACCTCGATGATGTCCGTCCAGCGGTTCTTCGGGGCGAACTCTTCAAGGTAGGCGGCGGCGCCCACGCCCAGCGGAATGGCGATGCAGGCTGTTACCAGCAGCATCAGCGCCGATCCGACGACCGCGCCCAGCACGCCGGCCAGCTCGGGCTCGGTCGAGTCGCCGTTGGTGAACAGAAGGGTGTTGAACTTCGTCGTGACCTGCCCGTCGCGCTTCAGAGCGTCGAGCCAGGCCATCTGCTCGTCGCTGACGCGGCGCTGATCGGCGGCGGTCTCGCGAGTGATCTCGCCCTTGTAATACAGGTCCGCCTCGTCCGAGACCGGCGCGGTGATCTCCACGGTCTGGCCGATCAGGGCCGGGTTCTCGCGGATCATGTCGGCGGCGCGGAACTTCAATTCAGACGACAGCAACTGGCGATAGGCCGTCGCCTTGGCGCCCTGGGCGTCGTCGGTCACGCCGAGGCGGGCCAACTGCTGCTGCGCGACCATCTGCTGGAAGTTGGTGCCCTGCGGATAGGCGCGGTCGATACGCGCCGGGTCCATATACACCGGCACAGTGATCTGGTTGGCGTAGAAGGCCGTATGCCCCTGCTCGACGATGCGGCCGAGCAGCAGCAGCAGGAAGCCGACGGCAACGGCCACCGCCAGCATGCCGTAGCATTTGAAGCGGCCCTCGCGGGCGTAGCGGGCCTTCAGCCCCTTCTGCAGCCGGGCCGCGCGCGCCGGATCCTCGGCGGCCAGACGGGCCCACATCTTGTCGGCGCCGGTGTCAGTCATACTGTTCCCGATAGGTCTGGACGATCCGCTGGGCGACGATGTTCAGCAGCAGGGTCACGAGGAACAGGGTCAGGCCGAGGCCGAAGGCCGCGAGCGTCTTGGGGCTGTCGAACTCCTGATCGCCGGTCAGCAGGGTCACGATCTGGACGGTGACGGTCGTCACGGTGTCGAGCGGATTGAGCGTCAGGTTGGCGGCGAGGCCGGCGGCCATGGTCACGATCATGGTCTCTCCGATAGCCCGCGACATGGCCAGCAGCAGGGCGCCGGCGATGCCCGGCAGCGCGGCGGGCAGGAGAACCCGCTTGATCGTCTCGGACTTGGTCGCGCCCATGGCGTAGGAGCCGTCGCGCAGCGACTGGGGCACGGCGTTGATGATGTCGTCGGACAGGGAGCTGACGAACGGGATCAGCATGATCCCCATGACGGCGCCGGCGACCAGAGCCATCTGGTTCTGGACCAGCATCAGATACTGGCCGATCCCGTCCAGCGGACCGCCGACCAGCAAGGCGCCGAGACCGTTGAAGAACTCACGGAAGGCCGGTCCCACCGTCAGGGCGGCGAAGAAGCCGTAGACCACGGTCGGGACACCGGCGAGGATTTCCAGCACCGGCTTCACTATGCCGCGAGACACCGCGCTGGCGTACTCTGACAGATAGATGGCCGAGAACAGGCCCACGGGCGCGGCCACGATCATGGCGATCACCATGATCAGGAAGGTGCCGGCGAACAGGGGCACCGCCCCGAACGCGCCTGAGGACCCGACCTGATCGGCGCGGATGGCGATCTGGGGGCTCCACTGGGCGCCCAACAGGAACTCGTTGATCGGCACGGCCTGGAAGAAACGCAACGAGTCCCACAGCAAGGAGAAGACGATGCCGACCGTCGTCAGGATGGCGACGGCGGAACAGGCGAACATAACGCCGCCGATCCACCCCTCGACCCGATTACGGGCCCGCAGGTTGGGACGGATCTGGGTCCAGGCGAACAGGCCACCCATGAGCGCGGCCAGCAGGGCCGCGACGACGCCGCCCCAGGTCAGGGTCTGGTGAACGCGCGCGGAGCGCGTGGCCTCGGTCGTCAGAGCCTTACCCAGTTCCCCCTGCCAGACTTGGAAGGCGCGCTGGCCTTCGCCGGTGCGGCGGGCGTCGCCGAAGAAGGCCTCGCGGCGGAAGGGCTCGAGGTCCTGAACGACCTGCGGCGCCTCGGCGGCCAGCAGGTTGTGGGCCACGGGGCCGGAGAAGACCCCGGCCAGAATGGTGACGATCAGGGCCGGAACGGCGACCCAGATCATGGCGTAGTAGCCGTGCTGCTGGGGCCGCGAATGGGCTCTGTCGCCGCCGGTCAGGGCGGCGGCGCGGCGCTGCGCCGCACCGCGCCCGGCCAGAAAGGCGAGCACGGCGAGGACCGCCACGACAGGAATGACAAGCCAGATCATCGGGCCCCGGGAGCGCGTACGCGAGAATCAGAGCGTGCGCGGAGGTCCGCGGATTAAGACGGGTCCATGACAGTTCTGCAACGCCGTAAACGACCGACGTTCGGAAGGCGTCACGCGGCCTCCGCAGCTCCGGCGGCAATGGTCGCGAGCGGCAGATAGACGGCGAACAACGAACCGTCGCCGGGGGCGCTTTCCACCGTCATGCCGCCCCGGTGGCGATTGACGATGTGTTTGACGATCGCCAGTCCGAGACCGGTCCCCGGTCGTTCGCCGCCGCTCTT
>CAMLNY010000035.1 GCA_946481405.1 uncultured Brevundimonas sp.
TCTGCTGATGAACGCCCCGACTGAGGCGCAGGAGCGTCAGCTGAAGGACGTCCACATCCGCACGGCCCTGCCGCTCAAGTAGGGGCATCGGCCCCATACGGAAAAGGCCCCCGGACCGGGGGCCTTTTTGTCGTCGCGATCAGTGGCGTTCGGCGCTGGCGAAGTTGCGGCGCGGCGATGGCGCCGCCGGGGGCGCGGGCGGAACCGGCGGGACCGGCGTGCGGATGACCATCGTCCGTGAGCCGCAACTGCGTACGCTGAGGCCACGCGGCAGGCTGGTCGAGGAGTCGCCACAGGCCTCCGAGACCTGGCTCTGGTTCAGGCCGCGAGCGCCCGACAGGTCCGCGCCGCGAATGTCGGCGCGGCGCAGCGAGGCGCCCGAGAAGTTGGCCCGGTTGAACACCGCGCGCGCCAGACGGGCCCCGTCCAGCTCGGCGCCGGAGAAGTTGGCGTTCGAGAAGTCGCCGCTGGCCATATTGGCGGCGTTCAACTCGGCGTTGGTGAAGTTGGCGTTCCGGGCGCTGACGTTGGCCAGGGTCGTGCCGAACATCTCGGCGCCCGACAGGTTGGTGTTGTTCAGGACCGCGGCGTTCATATTGGCCCCGACCAGCTCGGCGCCCGACAGGTCGGCGCGGCTGAGGTCGGCGCGCGAGAAGACGGCGCCCTGGGCTTCCGTGCCGCTCAGGCGCACATCGGCGAAGACGGCCGACGAGAAGTTGGAGCCCTGGATTTCGGCGCCCCGCATGTCGGCGCGGCTGAAATCGCTGGACGAGAAGTTGGAGCCGACCAGTTCCGCGCCACGCAGGTCGGCGCCGACCAGGGTGGCGCTGATGAAGCTGGCGCCGGTGAAGGTGGCGCCCGAGAGGTTCCGGCCCGACAGTTCGCAGCGGTTGCAGGAGCCCCCCAGGGACACCATCCGGGTGATGTCGCGGTCCTGGATCGACAGGCTGACCTCGGCGGCGGCCGGGGCGGCGAGCGCGGCGAGGCCGGCGGCCAGCGCGAGCGCCGGCAGGGCGGCGGAGAGGCGACGGGAGAGAAGCAAGGTCTGTTTCACGTCCCCTACATGACCCCGAAGGCCGGGAAACCCTACTTAAATCGTGGTA
Source organism: uncultured Brevundimonas sp. (assembly GCA_946481405.1). The sequence goes on from CAMLNY010000035.1 coordinate 1,104, forward strand.
AGATTGAAGGTCTTCAGCAGGCCGGAATGCGAAGCCCGCCCGGCAGGGTCGTCGCGGCGTCGCCGCAGGCCTGATTCAGCTGTCTCTGGGACAGGCCCGTGGCGCGGGCCAGCTGGGCTCCCGAGAAGTTGGCGCCGGTCAGGGTCGCGCCCGAAAAGCTGGAGCCTTCCAGATAGGCGCCGACGAAGCTGGCGTTGGTCAGGTTGGCGCCGTTGAAGTTCGACGAGGAGAAGACGCCGCCATAGGCCTCCACGTCGCGCAGATCTGCGCTGGAGAAACGGGTGCGGTTCATGACCGACAGGCTGAGATCGGCCTGACGCAGGCGCGAACCGGACAGGTTCAGGCCGCGCGCTTCCAGTCCCGAGAAGTCGCCCTGGAACAGGTTGCAGCCTGAACAGCTGGCGCCGGCGCGAACGCGGGCGATCTGACCGGCGTTCTGGGCCGAGGCCGGGGCGGCGAGGAGGGCGAGGGCGGTCGCCGCGAGGATCATGCGTTTCAAGGCGGTCGTGCTCCAGCGAGCCGGCAAGGGACGGGCCGCCATAGTTACCGCACAGGTGTTTACGATCTGCTGAACTCAGATGGGGCCGCCGGAGACCGCCTCCAGCATCGCCCGATACGCGCCCGACAGGGGCTCGGACCGCCCCTCCAGCGCCCGCACATAGGTGAGGGACACCTCGGTCAGCAGTTCGTCGCCGCGCCGGATGTCGACGCGCAGCTCGTAGCTGGACCGGCCGATGCGGGGGACGGAGACCTCGATGTCCAGAAGGTCGTCGAACCGGGCCGAGGCGCGGAAGCTGGCGCGGGCGTCCACGACATAGCTCTGGCCCATGTCGGGGTAGGTGTCCGTCATGACGCCAGCGGCGCGGAAGAACTCGGTGGCGGCCACGTCGGCGTAGACGAAATAGTTCGGGTTGAAGACGACACCTTGGGCGTCCACCTCGCCCCAGCGCACGCGGATCCGGCAGGTGAAGGCCTTCGCCACCTAGCCGCCGTGCATCTGGGGGGCGACGCCGCAGGTGTCGCAGATCCAGGCTCCGCCGCGCTGCTGCAGGGTGAAGTCGCCGCATGCCGGGCAGGTCTCGGCCTCGCGGAGGTCCGGGCCGACGACCGGCGCCTCGGCCTTCTTGCCGAAGGGCAGCACCACGAGATTGTCTGGCGTGTGCCCGCGCGCGAAGCCCTTTGAGATCAGGCTGGCGGCGGGGACCAGTTCGTCGGCCTTGCCCGAGCCCAGACCGTCGGCGTTCAGCGGCTCGGCGTCGGCGTTGGCCAGCTCGTGCCGGCCCAGATAGGACACGCCCAGCTCGCGGAAGATGTAGTCGAGGATGGAGGTCGCCGAGCCGATCGTATCGTTGCCAGTGACGCGCCCCGCCGGCTCGAACCGGGTCAGCAGGAAGGCGTCCACGAACTCATCCAGCGGCACGCCGTACTGAAGGCCGATCGAGATCGCGATGGCGAAGTTGTTCATCAGGCTGCGGAAGGCGGCGCCTTCCTTGTGCATGTCGATGAAGATCTCGCCGAGCTCTCCGTCCTCGTATTCGCCGGTGTGGATATAGACCTTGTGGCCGCCGACGGCCGCCTTCTGGATGTAGCCCTTGCGGCGGTCTGGCAGTTTGCGGCGGGTGCGCACACGCTCGACGACGCGTTCGACGACCCGCTTGGTCGTGACCGGCCGCGGCTCGGGGGTGGGTTCGGGCGCGCGGCGGACCGGCTGTTCGACGTCCGGCAGGACCAACAGCGGCTGGGACGAGGTCTGGCGGCGCGACAGGCGCACGGCGCGACGGCCTTCCGAGGCGGCCTGGGTCAGGACGGCCATGGCGGCGCCGATGCCGGCGCGGCTGGGCAGTTCGCCGCCGCATCGAGATCGAAGAGAACGGTCTTCAGCCGCGTCGGGGCGCCGGGCCAGCCGGACAGGGTGCGGCGACCGAAGACATATTCGCTCGCGGCCTCGATCTCCTCGGGAGAGGCCAGAAGCTCCAGCACGCCGCCCTCGGCGGCCGGGCCTTCGTCGATCCCGAGCACGTCGCGGATGAAGCCGGCTTCGAGCACGGGCGGGCTGAAGGCGTCCTCCAGCCGTTCGACCTGGGCGAGGGCCTCCTCGACGGCGGCCACTTCCGCGTCGGTGAAGCCTCGCGAAGCGAGGGCGACGTGATCGAGCGCGGGCGCGCCGACGAGGGTGCGGCGGCCGAGAAGCCAGCGCTCGGCCTCCTCCACGTCACCGCCCTGGGCCACGATCGCCGTGGCGAGGGTCGGATGCAGGCGGCGCACGATCTGGCCGTCGCCGGTCTGGAACAGATCCAGGGCGGCGAGGGGGGCGACGCCGAGGCGCAGGTCCCGCTCGGCGTCGGCGGCCAGGGTGGCGATGACCGAGTGACGGCGGCCGGATGCAACGGCGGCGGCGTGGGCCTGGGCCGTGCGCAGGGCGGCGGCCTGACCGAGCGGGCCGGTCAGCTCCTCCAGCCGCGCTTCGCGGATTTCCATCTCGACCAGCACGGTCTCGGCGGCGGTGGCCCAATCGGCGGCGGGGCGCAGGGTCTGGGCCAGTTCGCTGGAGGTCAGGGAGGCGGCGGCGGCCAGAAGGGCGGAGGCGGCGGTGAACTGGCTTTCGTTGAGTGCGCCGTCGCCGGCGACCAGCCAGTCCAGCCCGCCTTCCAGCGTCAGGGTGATGGGGCGTACCGCGTGGCGGCGGCGGGCCAGACGGCCGTCGGGGGCGAAGCCGCAGGCGACCTCGATCTCCAGCGCCGTGGTCCAGAGCCGGGCGAGGACGTCCAGTCCCGCGACCAGATCCGGCAGTCGGGCGACGACGGGCAGGGCGATGGCGCAGCCTGGGGCGAGGCTGAGATCCGCGGCGGCTTCGGCGTCGCGAACGGAGAAGGCGACGACCACCTCGTCGGCCAGTCCGCCGTCGGCGGCGACCCGCAGGGGGGCGTCGCTCGCGGAATCGGGATCGGGCACGGCCAGGACGCGGGTCTGGCCGATCGGCTCGGGCTCCGGCGTGGAGAAGCGACGGCCCGCGATGGCGTCAAGGATGGCGGTGTCGTCGGCGCCGGCGCGGCGGGCGGCCAGTGCGGCGCGGGCCAGCGCCGGGTTGGCGGCCGGATCGGAGCAGACCTCGGCCGGGCCGCTGCAGCGGCGGAGGGCGTTGGCGGTGACTCGGGCCGTACGCCGCCGGGCCGTCTCGCTCTCGAACCTGGCGCGGGCCCCGGCATCGGACAGGTCGAAGACGGTCGTGTTGCGGGTCGAGCCCGTCGGCTCCTCGGTCGTCGGCGGCGTCCGGGCGCCCTCGGTCAGAACGGACGCCGGAGCGGCCAGCCCCAGAAGCACGCTCGCCGTCAGTTCGCCCGCGAAGATCTCGGCGTCGCGGCCGGTTTTGAACACGCCTGTGGCGCGGCCCCATGCGGCCAGGCGGCCGGACCAGCGGTCCAGGGCGCCGTCGAGCACGGCCGGACCGACCGGACCGCTGCGGCCCGTCGCGCCCTCGACCCGGGGCCAGTCGTCGGGCGAGCGATCGTGCCAGTCCAGCCAGGCCTCGACGCGGGCGTCGCTCCACCCCACGGGGGCCGTCACCCGGATCACGCGGTCGACCCGCTCGATCTCACGCGCGTCGCAGACGACGGAGGCGGACAGGTCGGTCAGGAAGGGGGTGAAGCGCATTCGCGGGCCCGGAAAGGTTCGTTCCGCCAGCCTAGGGCGCGCCGCGCGTCTATCGCAATAGATGTAGCGGGTGTTCCGAAGGTTACCCCCAAGATGTTGGTCGGAGGGATTTCGGCTGGACGCTGGACGCGGGCGGGGCCGGTTTCTATGATCGGGCGAGTGGATCGGGCCTCCCGCCGATCCGAATCTGTGGACTGGATACGCCTCGTGCTCGGCAGAATCTTTGGTTGGACGTCCGGCGCGACGATCGGCACCCTCTTCACCATCGCCAAGCGCGGTGAACTGGTCGGCACAGACGAACTGGGCAACCGCTATTATCAGTCGCGCGACAACGTCAGCTATGACGGGCGCAAGCGCCGCTGGGTCGTCTACGGCGGCTATGCCGATGCGTCCAAGGTCACGCCGGACTGGCACGGCTGGCTGCACTACACTTTCGACGAGCCGCCGACCGAGGCCCCGCTGCCGCGCCGCAAGTGGGAGTTGGAGCACCGCCCCAATATGACCGGCACGCCACTGGCCTGGCATCCGCAAGGGTCCTTGCTGGCAGAGGGCGTTCGTCCGGCCGCGACCGGCGACTATGAGGCCTGGAAGCCCGAATGAACCGCACCCGCATCCTGCTGATCGGCACGGCGGCCGTGGCCCTGGCCGTGTCCGGCGGCGTGGTCGCCGGCGGCTGGCAGAACGCGCCGGCCCAGGATGCGACCCCGGCGCCCGCCGATCCGATCGGCGACGCCCTGCGCTCCAGCCAGACCGAAGAGGCCGCGCCTGCCGGCGATCCCGCCCCGGCCGTGCCGATCGCCATCACCCCGCCCACGCCACCGGTCCAGATCGAGACCGCCCAGCTGGAAGAGGACGAGGCGGCCGCCGAAAAGGGCGACGAAGACAAGGATGACGATGACGGCGAGTCCGAGGAGGACAAGGCCAAGCGCCTCGCCCCCGAGACCCCTGCACCGCGCCAGCGTCGCCGCGTCGCCATCGTCGAGGCTATCGACAAGATCACCGCCGAGCGGATGCGCTTCGAGGTCGAGGTCGGCGGACGCCCGGTGCGCTTCAACCAGGCCCTGATTTTCACCGCCCGCGCCTGCGAGGTCTCGGCCGAGAACGAACTGGTCGACGACGCCATCGCCTATCTGGACATCACGCTCCAGCCCAAGGCCATCGGGGCGGCTCCGCGCCAGATCTTCCGCGGCTGGATGTACGCCTCCACCCCGGCGATCAGCGGGTTGCAGCACCCGATCTATGACGCCTGGGTCGTGGGCTGCAAGGCGTAGGTCACGGCCTCCGCGCCCGTCAGCGGGCGAGTGAGAACGGTCTTGTCGGGCGTCGCGCGCAGGGCCGCGTCCAGCATCCGGAGATAGGTCGACTGCGGCGTCTCGATCAGGCCGAACTGGTCCAGATGCGGCGTCCGGAACTGGGCGTCCAGCAGCCGCCAGCCGCCCAGACGCAGGCGGGCGACCAGATGGGTCAGGGCCACCTTTGAGGAGTCGGTCGCCCGGCTGAACATACTCTCCCCGAAGAAGGCGCCGCCCAGGGTCACGCCGTAGAGGCCGCCGACCAGAACCTCGTCCCGCCAGCACTCGATACTGTGGGCGTAGCCCCGCTGATGCAGGTCCCGATAGAGGCCCATGATCGGGTCGTTGATCCAGGTCTCCTCACGACCGGCGCCGGCGGCGGCGCAGGCGCGAAGGACGGCGTCAAAGGCGGTATCCACCCGCACATCGAACGGGTCCCGCCGGATGGTGCGCCGCAGGCGAGCGGGGATGTGAAAGCGATCCAGCGGGAGGACGCCGCGCAGCTGCGGTTCGACCAGATAGACGCGTGGGTCGTCGCGGTCCTCGCCCATCGGAAAGACGCCATGGGCATAGCACCGCAGCAGGGCCACCCAGTCGAACGGGTCGGGCGGCGAGTAGGAGGCGGCTACCGGATCGGTCATCTGCAGCCGCCCCAACCGATTGTCAGGCGTCGCCCTTGTGACGCTTGGCCCACTTTTCCAGCCAGTGGATGTCGTATTCGCCCGACAGGATGTCCGGCTCGGCCAGCAGGCGCTGGAACAGGGGCACAGTGGTGTCCACGCCGCCGACGACGATCTCGTTCAGCGACCGTTTCAGGCGGGCGACGCACTCGGCGCGGTCGCGGCCGTGCACGATCAGCTTGCCGATCAGGCTGTCGTAATAGGGCGGGATCGAATAGCCGGCGTAGATGGCGCTATCGAGCCGCACGCCCAGACCGCCCGGCGCGTGGAAGTCGGTGATGGTGCCGGGCGACGGGGTGAAGGTGTCGGGGTTTTCGGCGTTGATCCGGACCTCGATGGCGTGGCCTTCGAAGTGGATGTCCTCCTGCGTGAACGACAACGGCAGGCCCGCGGCGATGCGGATCTGTTCGCGCACCAGATCGACGCCGGTGATGGCCTCGGTGACCGGGTGTTCGACCTGCAGGCGGGTGTTCATCTCCATGAACCAGATGCGGTCGGAAAGCGCGGGCGAGGGGGCCTCTTCCAGCACCTTCTGGTGGCGACGCTGCAGGGAGCAGTCGCGCTCGCCCAGGTGGACGACGTTGCCGTGGCTGTCGGCCACGACCTGGATCTCGATGTGGCGCGGCTTCTGGAGGTAGCGCTCCATATAGACGGCGCCGTTGCCGAAGGCGGCCTTGGCCTCCGACTGGGCGGTCTGGACGGCCTCGACCAGATCGTCGGCGGTCATGGCGACCTTCATGCCGCGTCCGCCGCCGCCCGCCGCCGCCTTGACGATCAGGGGGAAGCCAATGGACTTCGACGCCTCGATGGCGGCCTCGACGGTCTCGACCTCGCCGTCCGAGCCCGGAACGACCGGGATGCCGGCGTCCATGACGGTCTTCTTGGCGGTGATCTTGTCTCCCATGACGCGGATGTGCTCCGGCGTCGGGCCGATGAAGGTCATGCCGTGGGCCTGGACGATCTCGGCGAAGCGGGCGTTCTCGGACAGGAAGCCATAGCCCGGGTGGATCGCCTGGGCGCCGGTGATCTCGGCCGCCGCGATGATCGAGGGGATGTTCAGATAGGACTTGGCGGCCGGAGCGGGGCCGATGCAGACGCTTTCGTCCGCCAGCCGCACCCACATGGCGCCGCGATCGGCTTCCGAGTGAACGGCCACGGTGGAGATGCCCATCTCCTTGCACGCGCGGTGAATCCGCAGCGCGATCTCGCCGCGGTTGGCGATCAGGACCTTGGTGAACATGGCCTCAGGCCTCGAGCACGACGAGCGGTTCGCCGAACTCGACGGGCTGGGCGTCGCCG
>CAMLNY010000036.1 GCA_946481405.1 uncultured Brevundimonas sp.
GGGGATCTGCGCTGGCGAGGGCCGAGGCCGCTGGCGGCGTGGACGGGCGTGCGGGACGCGACCCGGCTGGGGTCGGACTGCACCCAGGCGTTGGGGAGGAAGGCCATTCTGGGCGGCGGCGGCGGGCTGGTCGTCGGGTCCGAGGACTGTCTGTTCGTCAATGTGTATGGCCCTGCCGCCGAGCCGGAGCGGGCGCGACCGGTCATGGTCTATCTGCACGGCGGAGCCTTCACGATCGGGTCGGGGGCCAACTACGACCCGTCGCGGCTGGCGGCCGAGCAGGACCGGGTGGTGGTGACGGTCAACTTCCGGCTCGGGGCGCTGGGCTGGTTGGCCCATCCGGGCTTTCTGGATGAGGGCGAGGGCGGGGGCGGCAACTGGGGCCTGATGGACCAGCAGGCAGCGCTTCGCTGGGTGCACCAAAACATTGCGGCCTTCGGCGGCGATCCGGGGGATGTGACCCTCTTCGCGGAAAGCTCGGGGGCGTGGAGCGCCTGTTACCTGATGGCGTCGCCGGGGTCGGAAGGGCTGTTCCGCCGGGTCATCCTGCAGAGGTCCGTGTCTGGAGCCGCAGTCACTGAACGCGGGCAAGGATCAGGTCCCGGCCGGGCCGCCGTTCGCCGACGATCTGGGCTGTACTCAGCAGGGGCAGGTGGCGTGCCTGAGAGGATTACCGGCTTGGCGGATCGCGCGGGCGCCGTCGCTGAGGTCCGGGATCAACGGGCCGGGGTCGTGGGGACCGGTGCATACCGATGCGACCGTGCCCGTCAGCCCGCCCGAGGCCTTTGCGTCGGGGGCGTTCACACAGGTGCCGGTGATCGTCGGGACCAATACTGACGAAGGCCGGCTGTTCGCCGTCGAGGTCAAGGACATGGACCGCTACCAGAAGGAGACGGTCTGGCTGTACGGGGCGGACGGGGAGCGGGCGCTGGAACGCTATCCCGTCCGCGAGGAGGGGCCGGCGGTGGCGATCGCGCAGAGCTTTACCGACAGCCGGTTCTCATGCCCGGCCGATGCGCTGAGACGGCTGCTGGCGCGGCATGTGCCGGTCTACGGCTATGAGTTCGCGGACCGCGAGGCGCCGTTCGCCCTGCCGGACTGGATCACCGGGCTGGACATGGGGGCCTATCACGCGTCGGAGCTGGCCTATGTGTTCGGCACGACCTGGCTGTTCGCCGACACCGTAAAATGGACGCCGGAGCAGCGAGCTCTGTCGGAACGGATGATGAGGTTGTGGGCCGGGTTCGGGCATGATCCCGCGCTTGACGCAGCGTGGCCGCGCGTCAGCGACGGCGGTGGACCGGTCGTGGTGTTCGATCCGGCGGGCGACCGGGTCGATACGACCTTCCACGACCGGCATCAGTGCGGCTTCTGGGGCGGGACGGCTCTGGGGGCGGTCGAGCCTAGCTGAACACCACCTCGACCCCGGGCTTCACGGCGGCGGCCAGCTGTTCGGCGCTCCAGTTGGTCAGGCGGACGCAGCCGTTGGAGGCAGTCTTGGCGATCTCGGACGGCTCGGGCGTGCCGTGGATACCGTAGGTGTCGCGCGAAAGTTCGATCCAGACCGAGCCGACCGGATTGTTCGGGCCGGCGGGGACGACCAGCTTACGGTCGCCCCGGTCGTAGCTGACCCGCTCGGGGTCGTAGGTGTAGTCGGGCTCATTGGCGACGCCGACGACTGTCAGGCGGCCGGACGGGGCGGGGCGTTGGCTGGAGCCGATGGTCGCCGGGTAGAAGGCCAGCAGGGTTCCGTCCGCGCCATAGGCCCGAAGCGCGCTGTCGCCCTTGTCCACGACGATGCGGGTGACCGGAGCGGGCAGGGGCGCCGCGGTGACGGCGGGGACGACAATGGTCGCGCCCACCTGCTCGAAGTTGGCGTTGGGGTTCAGGGCCGAGAGCAGGGCTTCGGAGACGTGGAACTTTTCGGCCAGGGCCTCGAAGGCGCTGGCGTAGTTGAGGGCGGACAGGGCGGCCTGATCTTCGAGCTTGGTCGGCACGGGCCGGAAGGGGCCGGCCACGTCGGCGGCGGTGATGACGTAGCGGGTCGTGACCGGGGTCGCGCCCTGGGTCAGGCGGGCGAAGGCGGCCTGATCCAGCTCGCCGTTCGCGGGCAGGCCGTTCGCTTCCTTGAAGGCGGCGATGGCGCGGCGGAAATTGTCGCCGTCCAGACCGTCGACGATCCCCGGCGAGAAGCGGGCGCGGTCCAGCAGGATCTGGGCGCGGACGATGTCGGCGCGGAGCGGGGTTTCGCCCGGCGAGCCTGCCGGCGTCGCGCCGGGGGCGCTGGTTTGCGGACCGGTCCCGGGCGTCAGTGCATCCGGCAACGGCGCCCATGCGGCGGCCTCGATGGCGTCTGCGGTGAGCGGACCGGTGGGTGGAGCGGGCGCCGCGGGCGTCGTCGGCTGCTGCGTTTCGGGGTCGGGGGCTCCGCAGGCGGCGAGGGATACGCTGGCGAGGAGGGCGGCGACGAACGGCGAACGGGGCATGAAATCAACTCACGGGGGACAGGTTCTAGCCAACCCGCACCTCCGTTTACCGTTCCGCACAACCGGCAGGGGCGGGGGGTTGAATGCAACCTCGAACCGGGGCCTACGTTCGTTTCGGGACGTTAGGATTTCGGTAACCAATCATGCGACGCGCGCTTCGGATCGGCCTGTTCATCGGCACCCTGATCGGGGTCTCGGCCTGTGCGACCGTCGACAACGGCCACAGCGGCGCCTATGGCTCGGTCGAGGCCGGGCGGACGCGCTGATCCCCCCGATCAAGGAAATCGTGGCGAAACCGGCCGTGTTCCGCTAACAGCAGAGGGCGGACGCCGACTGTCGCGCCGCGCCGGTTCACCTCCCCACTAGATGTTACTCATCGCCATCGTCGTCGTCGTGCTCCTGGTGGTGCTCAACGGCCTGTTCGCCATGACCGAGCTGGCGGTCGTTTCCTCGCGCAAATCCAAGCTGCAGAGCCGGGCCGAGCGGGGGGACCGGGGTGCGCGCGCCGCGTTGAAGCTGTCGGAAGACCCGACCCACTTCCTGTCGGCCGTGCAGGTGGGCATCACCCTGATCGGCATTCTGGCGGGCGCCTATGGTCAGGCAGCCATCGCCGGCGAGCTGACCCACATCCTCGAAACCAATTTCCCGGCGACGGCCCAGTGGGCGGAGATCGCTTCGACCGCCGTGGTCGTCGTGGGCATCACCTATATCTCGCTGATCGTCGGCGAGCTGGTGCCCAAGCGGCTGGCCCTGATCTTTCCGGAAGCCATCGCTTCCAAGACAGCGGCGCCGATCTCGACCCTCGCTATCGTGCTGCATCCGTTCGTGGCCCTTCTGACGGCCTCGACCTCGGGCATTCTGAAGATCATGGGCGTCAAGGACCGCGACGGTTCCGACGTCACCCAGGAAGAGGTGGAGACCATGATCGCCGAGGGCACATCGGCCGGTCTGATCGAGCCCGAGGAACAGGTCATGATCGAGGAGATCCTGACGCTGGGCGACCGTCCCATCCGCGTGGCCATGACGCCGCGCCACGACGTCTACTGGATCGCCCTGGACGACAGCGACAAGCAGCTGCGGGAAGAGATTCGCGAGTGCCCCTATTCGCGCATCGTCGTAGCGCGCGAGAATGACGTCGACAACCCGCTGGGCGTCGTCCACAAGAAGGACCTGCTGGACAGCCTGCTGACCAACGGCAAGTTCGACATCGAGGCCCTGGTCCAGACGCCGGCCTTCATCCCGCAGTCGACCTCGGTGCTGAAGGCGCTGGAGATCCTGAAGGCGTCCAAGGTCCACATGGCCTTCCTGGTCGACGAGTTCGGCGCCTTCGAGGGCGTGGTGACGGCGACCGACCTCCTGGAAATGATCGCCGGCGACTTCGACGAGGGTCACGACGAGGAAGAGGCCTGGATTCGCGAACGCGAGGACGGCACCTGGATCGTCGACGGCCAGACCGACCTGGAAGAGCTGTCGGACGTGCTGGGCGAGGATTTCGGTGAGCAGGAAGGCTTCCACACCGTGGCCGGTCTGGTGCTGCACCAGTTGTCGCGCGTGCCGGACGAGGGCGAGGTTCTGCAACTGGGCCGGTTTGAGGTCGAGGTCATCGACATGGATGATCGACGCATCGACAAGCTGCTGTTCAAACAGGTCGTGAAGCCGGAAGACGAGGCCGAGGCGGTCGCCGCGCATCTGGATAGCTAGTCTGGCCTTGAAATGGCCCGCCGGCTGAGGCATAGCCCCCGGTCTGGCGAACAGACGCGCCGACGGGTTCGCCCGCGGCGCGCTTCTGTATTGTCTAGGAGTTTAGCTCAGCTGGTAGAGCACCGGTCTCCAAAACCGGGGGTCGTGGGTTCGAGTCCCCCAACTCCTGCCATTTCCCCCTGTTCCCGCAGATTGGTCGTTCCTATCTGCGGGGCAGGATCAAGCGTTTACGAAGAGACACCCAGAGCCCATGGCCAAGTCCAAGTTCCCTGGCGGACGCCGCACCGGCAATCCCGCCGCCGGAGCCAAGCCGCAGATGGCCGCCGCCGCGGCCGCCTCGACGGTGACGGTCGACGCACCGGCTCCCAAGCCGCGCACCTCGCCGGCGCAGTTCGCCAGCCAGGTCCGGGCCGAGGCCCGCAAGATCGTGTGGCCGAGCCGCAAGGAGACCTGGATCACCTCGGTGATGGTCTTCATCATGGTGCTGATCGCGTCGGTGTTCTTCTGGGTGGTGGATACCGGCTTGGGCTTCGCCTCGCGCTTCATCCTCGCCCTCGGCCAATAATCAAAGGAGACGCGCCCATGTCGGATGCAGCGCCCGAAACCAAGGCCGCCAACCCGCGGCACAAGTGGTACATCGTCCACGCCTATTCGAACTTCGAAAAGAAGGTCGCCCAGCACATCCGCGACCAGGCCAAGCAGCGCGATCTGGAGGAGTTCTTCTCCGAGATTCTGGTGCCGACCGAGGACGTGGTCGAGATCCGCCGGGGCCGCAAGGTCAACTCGGAGCGTAAGTTCTTCCCGGGCTACGTCCTGGTGAAGATGGAGCTGACCGACGACGCCTATCACCTGGTAAAGGACACGCCCAAGGTCACCGGTTTCCTGGGCGCCGCGGGCGGCACCAAGCCCCTGCCGGTCTCGGAACGTGAGGTCCAGGCCATCATCGGCGCCGTGGAAGAGGGCGTCGAACGTCCCAAGCCCACGATCCGCTTCGACATCGGCGAGACCGTCAAGGTCATCGACGGCCCGTTCGCCAGCTTCGACGGTCAGGTGGAGAGCGTCGACGAGGACAACGCCCGCCTGCGGGTCGCGGTGTCGATCTTCGGCCGCCCGACCCCGGTCGATCTGGAATACAGCCAGGTGGAGAAGGTCGCGGCCTAACGCCGGATCCGATCACAGGTTTTGCAGCGGCGGCTCTTCGGGGCCGCTGTTTGCTTTTGCGGAGGCGCTCCGCTATACGCGCGCCTTCGCATCGCCCGGCTCGCCGGGCGATGCGGTAAATCCGTGGGAGGCAGCCATGCCCGACCACGGCTCACCGGGCCTGATTGAGTTCAGGTCCATTGTAAGGAGAGACCAATGGCCAAGAAGATTCTGGGCTATATCAAACTGCAGGTGCCGGCCGGCAACGCCACGCCGTCGCCGCCGATCGGCCCGGCCCTGGGTCAGCGCGGCGTCAACATCATGGGCTTCGTCAAGGAGTTCAACGCGCGCACCGAGAAGGAAGTGAAGGGCACCCCCCTGCCGACAGTGATCACGGTCTACCAGGACAAGTCGTTCACCTTCGTCACCAAGACCCCGCCCGCGACCCACTACCTGAAACAGGCCGCCGGCATCACGTCGGGCGCCAAGCTCACGGGCCGCGAAACTGCCGGCAAGATCAAGCGCAGCCAGCTGCGTGAGATCGCCGAGAAGAAGATGAAGGATCTGAACGCGAACGACCTGGACGCCGCGACCAAGATCATCGAAGGCTCGGCGCGCGCCATGGGCCTCAACGTCGTGGAGGGCTAAGCACATGGCCAAGCAAACCAAGGCTCAAAAAGCCCGCACCGGCGTGACGCAGGACCTGATCCCGTTCGCCGACGCCATCAAGCTGGTCAAGGACAACGCCAAGGCCAAGTTCGACGAGTCGATCGAGATCGCCGTCAACCTGGGGGTCGACCCGCGTCACGCTGACCAGCAGGTCCGTGGCGTCGTCAACCTGCCGTCGGGGACGGGCCGGGACGTTCGCGTCGCGGTGTTCGCCAAGGACGCCAAGGCCGAGGAAGCCCGCGCGGCCGGCGCCGAATACGTCGGCGCCGAGGATCTGTACGAGCAGATCAACGGCGGCCTGATGGATTTCGACCGCGTCATCGCCTCGCCGGACATGATGGCCCTGGTCGGCCGTCTGGGTAAGGTGCTGGGCCCGCGCGGCCTGATGCCGAACCCGAAGGTCGGCACCGTGACCCCGAACGTCGCCCAGGCCGTCAAGGACGCCAAGGGCGGCGCCGTGGAGTTCCGCGTCGAGAAGGCCGGGATCGCCCATGGCGGCATCGGCAAGGCCTCGTTCACCCAAGAAGCCCTCGAAGCCAATGTGAAGGCTTACGTGGACGCCCTGAACAAGGCCAAGCCGTCGGGCGCCAAGGGCACCTACATCAAGAAGATCAGCCTGAGCTCGACCATGGGTCCGGGCTTCAAGATCGACCCGGCCTCGCTGCCGGCCGCCTGATCGATCTGATCGACTGAACCGAGACGGCCCCGGAGAGCGATCTCCGGGGCCGTTTTCGTTTGCGGTGAATGCAGCGTCCGGGACGACAGCCCGGACTGCAATCTTTCGGCGGGTTCGACGGCCGATACTGCAGGCGCCGCAAGCCGATACCGCAGTTCCCGCTAGTAGGCGGCGGTGAAGCGGGCGCGGCTGTGTTTCGGGCTTTCCAGCTCGTCCACCATGCCGATGGCGTAGTCGGAGAAGCCGATGCGGCTTTCGCCCTTGTCGTCGACGATGAGCTGGTCCGTTCCCGTGCGGAAGCGGCCGAGACGGGGCGTCTCCTCGATCAGGGCGGCAGGCGAGAAGTAGGTCCAGTCGATGTCCGTCTCGCCGCGCAGGTCGTCGAGGAAGACGATGCCGTTGCGAGCGAAGACCTTCCATTCCTCGGGGAACTCCGGGGTGTCGATCAGTTTGACGCCGGGCGCGACCTCCAGGCTGGAGGCGCCGCCGGTGACCAGAAGGCGGGGCACGCCGGCCGTCTTCAGAGCCTGAAGGATAGTGGCGGCCGGAATGTCGTGGTGCAGGGCGCTGATGACTGCGTCCGATCCTTTGACGAGGCTGGCGAGGGCCGGGGCGTCGGAGGCGTCGCCCGCCACCGGCTTGATGTTCGGGCCGGTCGGAATGGCTTCGGGCTTGCGGGCCACGGCCGTGACCGTGTGGCCGCGTGACGCCAGTTCCTTCGTGATCTCGGATCCGGCGCGGCCGCTGGCGCCGAGGACGGTGACATGCATGGGGAGGTCTCCCTGGGTTGGTATCCAATGGTGACCACGTGTGATATCCATACCGGATGCACAAGAACGCACCGGAACCTCAGCAGGTCACCGCGGAGATACTCCCTCCCGATCTCCGCCTGCCCGACGTCTTCGCCGCCGACTGTCCGACGCGACAGATGCTGGATCGGATCGGCGACAAGTGGACGGTGCTGGTGGTGCAGGTGCTGGATCAGGGACCGATGCGGTTCAACGGCCTGAAACGCCGCATCGGCGGGGTGTCGCAGAAGATGCTGGCCCAGACCCTGAAGGCGCTGGAGCGCGACGGACTGGTCTCGCGCCGGGTCTTTCCGACGACGCCGGTGACGGTGGAGTATGCGCTGACGCCTTTGGGGCGGACGCTTGTCGGTGCGTTAAGCCCGCTGATCGCCTGGTCGGAGGGCAAGATCGGCGAGGTCGATACTGCGCGGGCGGCGTTCGATGCGCGCGAACCGGTGGGCTGTCTATGACGTTGCCGACCAGGACCGCGCGGTTC
>CAMLNY010000037.1 GCA_946481405.1 uncultured Brevundimonas sp.
CGACCCGTATCACGCGGCTCTGACGGCCCAGATCCAGCGGCTGCGCGCCAACGGTCCGGTCGTCCTCTATGACGCTCATTCGATTCGATCGGTCGTGCCGCGCCTGTTCGACGGCGAGCTGCCGCAGTTCAACATCGGCGACAACGGCGGCGTCACCTGCGCCCCCGAACTGAGCCAGGCGGTCGAGGCCGCCTGCGCCGTCACCGGCTGGACCCACGTCCTGAACGGCCGCTTCAAAGGCGGCTGGACGACACGCCACTACGGCCGCCCCGCCGAGGGCGTTCACGCCATCCAGATGGAGCTGGCCGATCGCGGCTACATGGTCGATCCGGAGGGTGAGGTGTCGCAGGCGAACTGGCCCTCGCCGTATGAGCCCGCCCGCGCCGAGACCATGCGGAGACACCTCCGCGCCATCCTGACCGCCTGCGCCGACTTCGCCCGGAAAGCCTGACATGACCCAATCGAACGCCCGCATCGTCCGCGCCCCGCGCGGCGCCGAAATGACGGCCAATACCTGGGCGGCCGAGGCCGCCCTGCGCATGCTGATGAACAACCTCGATCCCGAGGTGGCCGAGCGGCCGGAGGACCTCGTCGTCTATGGCGGCATCGGCAAGGCGGCGCGCGACTGGGCGAGCTTTGACCGGATCGTGGAGAGCCTGCGGGCGTTGGCGCCGGACGAGACCCTGCTGGTCCAGTCAGGCAAGCCGGTCGGCGTCTTCCGCACCCATGCCGACGCCCCGCGCGTCCTGATCGCCAACTCCAACCTGGTGCCGAAGTGGGCGACCTGGGAGCATTTCAACGAACTCGATCGCAAGGGTCTGACGATGTACGGCCAGATGACGGCCGGGTCGTGGATCTACATCGGCACCCAGGGGATCGTTCAGGGCACCTACGAGACCTTTATGGAGGCCGGGCGCCAGCATCACGGCGGCGACTGGTCGGGCAAATGGATCCTGACCGCCGGCCTCGGCGGCATGGGCGGCGCCCAGACCCTGGCCGCGACCATGGCGGGCGCCTCCTGCCTCGCCGTCGAATGCCAGCGAAGCCGGATCGAGATGCGCCTGCGCACCCGCTATCTCGACGTCATGGTCGAGACGCTGGACGAGGCCCTGGCCCTGATCGAGGAGGCCGGGCGGACCGGCAAGCCGATCTCCGTGGGCCTCTTGGGCAACGCCGCCGAGGTGCTGCCCGAAATGGTGAAGCGCGGCGTCCGTCCCGACCTCGTCACCGACCAGACCAGCGCCCACGACCTTATCAACGGCTATCTGCCCATGGGCTGGACCGTTGCCGAGTGGGAGGACAAGCGCGTCTCCGACCCCGCCGCCGTCGAGGCCGCGGCGCGCAAATCCTGCGCGGTCCATGTGCAGGCGATGCTCGACTTCCTCGCCGCCGGCATCCCGGTCACCGACTATGGCAACAACATCCGTCAAGTCGCCTTCGACGAGGGGGTGGCCAACGCCTTCGACTTCCCGGGCTTCGTGCCAGCCTATATCCGCCCGGCGATGAAGCGGCTGTTCCCCGACAATGCCGGCCTGCATCGCTGGCTCGACATGGCCGGTGAGCGGATCGCCTTTCAGGGTCTGCCCGCGCGCATCTGCTGGATCGGTCTGGGCGACCGTCACCGGGCGGGGCTGATGTTCAACGAGATGGTGGCGAAGGGCGAGCTCAGCGGCCCCATCGTCATCGGTCGCGACCATCTGGACAGCGGTTCAGTCGCCAGTCCGAACCGCGAGACCGAGGCCATGATGGACGGCACGGACGCCGTGTCCGACTGGCCCCTGCTGAACGCGCTGCGCCTCGGGCGCCAGCTGGGTGTCGCTGCACCACGGCGGCGGGGTCGGGATGGGCTATTCCCAGCATTCCGGCGTCGTCATCGTCGCCGACGGCACGCCGGAGGCGGCGGCCCGTCTGGAGCGGGTCCTGTGGAACGACCCGGCGACCGGAGTCATGCGCCACGCCGACGCCGGCTATGAGATCGCGCGCGCCGCCGCCCGCGAACACGGCCTGAACCTGCCCAGCCTGAAGGCCTGACCATGACGACGATCACCCTCGGCTCCGAGTCGCTGACGCTCGCCCAGTTGCGCACCGTGATGGACGGGCCGGTCACGGTCGGCCTGACCCACGCCGCCTGGGCCGATGTGGAGAAGAGCGCCGCCACGGTCGCCGCCATCATTGCCGAGGGCCGGACCGTCTACGGGATCAACACGGGGTTCGGGCTTCTGGCCAACACCTCGATCGCGCCGGGCGATCTGGAGACGCTGCAGAAAAACCTGGTCCTCAGCCACGCTTGCGGGGTCGGGCCGCTGCTGGACGATGCGCTCGTGCGGCTGATCCTCGTGCTGAAGATCGCCAGCCTGTCGAAGGGCGCCTCGGGCGTGCGGCGGGAGACGCTGGAGGGGCTGATCGCGCTGGTGAACGCCGACGTCCTGCCCTGTATTCCGTCGAAGGGATCGGTCGGCGCATCAGGCGATCTGGCGCCGCTGGCTCATATGTCCTGCGTCCTGATCGGCGTCGGCGAGGCGAGGCATCTGGGTCAGGTTCTCGACGCCGAGACGGCGATGGCGCGGGCGGGCGTGGACGTCGTGACCCTGGGGCCGAAGGAGGGTCTGGCCCTGCTGAACGGGACCCAGTGTTCGACAGCGCTGGCTCTGGCGGGGCTGTTCGCCACCGAGGCCGCCTTCGCCGCCGGGATCGCGGCGGGCGCCCTGTCGGTCGACGCGCTGAAGGGGTCGGACGCGCCGTTCGACCACCGCATCCATGCGCTTCGCAACCAGCCCGGCCAGATCGCCGTGGCCGCGACCCTGCGCGAACTCATGTCGGGATCGGCCATTCGCGACAGCCACCGCGAGGGCGATACGAAGGTGCAGGACCCCTACTCCCTGCGCTGCCAGCCCCAGATCATGGGGGCGGTGCTCGACGTGATCCGCAACGCCGCCGCCATGCTGGAACGCGAGGCCAATTCGGTGACGGACAATCCGCTGGTCCTGATCGACGACGGGGACGTGATCTCCGGCGGGAATTTCCACGCAGAGCCGGTCGCCCTCGCGGCGGATCAGCTGGCCATGGCCCTGTGCGAGATCGGCAACATCTCCGAGCGCCGGACCTCCATCCTGGTCGATCCGAAGATGAGCGAACTGCCGGCCTTCCTGGTCAAGGAGAGCGGGCTGAACTCAGGCTTCATGATCGCCCAGGTGACGGCCGCCGCCCTCGTCGCCGAGAACCGGATGCTGAGCCATCCGTGCAGCGTCGACACCGTCCCGACCAGCGCCAATCAGGAAGACCACGTCTCCATGGCCACCCACGGCGCGCGGCGCCTGCTGGAGATGGCCGAGAACACGGCCACTGTCGTCGGCATCGAGCTTCTGGCCGCCGCGCAGGGCATCGAGTTCCATCGGCCGCTGAAGAGCTCGGCGGCGCTGGAGCAGGTCTGGTCGATCGTGCGCGAAGCGGTCGCCGCCTACGACAGCGACCACTATTTCGCGCCCGACATCGCCCGGGCCACGGACGGCGTCCGGGCGGGGCGGTATCGTCAGTTCGCCGGGGCGCTGCTTCCCTCGACCTGACCGGCGCGGGCGAGGCGGAACAGGCCCGCCGCCGCCAGCCACAGGAGGCAGAAGCCCGCGATGAAGATCGCGTCGCGGGTCTCGCCCAGCGTCGCCGCATAGACGGAGGCTCCCGCCTGAGCGACCGCGGCCGCGACCATGGCCTTGCTCATGCCGTCGGGGCGGAAGCGGGCGGCGATGGCGCCGACGGCCGCGACCAGCAGGACGCCGAGGAAGACGAGGTTGGCCGG
This sequence comes from uncultured Brevundimonas sp., assembly GCA_946481405.1. The sequence goes on from CAMLNY010000037.1 coordinate 3,794, forward strand.
GTTGTCCTCGTTGCCGATCATGCCGACGGCCAGATTGACCCAGATGGTGAGGAAGCCCGTGACCACAGCCACGCCGAAGCCGATGCGATAGGTCCAGTTGCGCGACATCCGCATGGCCAGTTCGAAGCAGCCGCCGACCGTGGCCAGCAACAGGCCCATCACCAGGAAGTCGAAGCCGGTCCAGTCGACCTCTTCGGTAAACTGCATGGCGACGAGCGGCAGGGCCAGCAGGGCCGCTAGGCCGCCCCAGACGAGAATGCGCCAGGGGGTGTCGTTCGATCTGATTTCGGCGGGGTTCGCCATTGCCTTCGGTCCTTTGTTGGTTGACGCTCCAACCCTGACTGCCCCGGCGATGAGCGTCATGAGCGGGTCCTGAGGAATCCCTGAAACGTGTCTGACGGCGTCTTCCGCTTCGGCCCCTTCCGGCTCGATCCGCTGAACCGCCGCCTGACCCGCGACGGGGTGCCGATGGAGCTGAACGCCCGCTATCTGGACGCCCTTGTGTTGCTGGTCGCGGCGCGGGGCGGGCTGGTGTCCAAGACCCGGTTTCTGGAGGAGGCCTGGCGCGGCGTGCCCGTGACGGACGAGGCCTTGACCCAGTGCATCCGCAACCTGCGCCGCACGCTCGGCGACGACGCGACCAATCCGCGCTTCATCGAGACGGCCCCCAAGCACGGCTATCGCTTCATCGCTCCGGTGGAGGCGGACGACGTCGAGCCGGTGCGCGTTGAGACGATCACGCCCGCTGCCCCGCCCGCACGCGTTCTGCCTTGGGAGGCCGTCTTCAGGCTGGGCCGCGCGGGCATGATCGGCGGCGGCGCGGCGGGCGCGATCGGCGGCCTCATCTACGGCCTGATCGGGGTGTCGGACGGTGCGGGGTCGGTCTCGGCCCTGCTGGTCATCGCCTGCCTGACGATGATCGTCGGCCTGATGGGCGGCGCGGGCGTGGGGTTCGGCATCGGGGTCACGGCCCTGTTCCCCGCGCGGCCGCAGACGCTGGCCATCCTCGGCGGAGCGGCGGGCGGACTGTTCGTGGGTGCTGTCGTCAAGATGGTGGGGTTGGACGCCTTCACCCTGCTGTTCGGCCAAGCGCCGGCCGCCATCACCGGCGCCCCGGAAGGCGCCCTGCTGGGCGGAGCGGTCGGGTTCGGCTTCTGGCTGTCACATCGAAGCGGATTGATTTCGCCCCGACGCAGCGCGGCCGTCACCGGCGCCTGTGCGGCCGTCGCGGGGATGCTGATCGTGCTTCTGGGCGGTCGGCTGATGGGCGGCAGTCTGGATCTGCTGGCCGACCAGTTCCCGCAGTCGAGCCTGAGGCTGGATCACCTCGGCCGCCTGTTCGGCGAGACCGGCTTCGGCAGGGTCGCCCACACGGTCACGGCCACGCTGGAAGGGATGCTGTTCGGCGCGGGGGTCGCGTACGCCCTGACGGTGACGCGGCGCTCGCTGGCGCGCGACTAGCGGGTCTGCAGGATCGACCTCAGACCCGCCAACAGGGTCTCGCTGGTTCGGCCCGTCTTGCAGTCGTTGGCCAGGATCAGCCGCAGCGCCTGGGCGTGCACCCGGATCGACGGCCAGTGCCATGTCCCGGCCTGGATCATCCGGTCCGAGATTTCGCACAGGCTGTAGGCCGCGTCGAACAGCGGGCCGGTGTCGAAATAGCCGGCCAGATCGACGATCGAGGACCCGACCTCATAGACCCGTTGCCCCGCCCCGTCCGGCCCTTCGGCGCACAGGCCGTCCAGCGTGTCGAGCGACGCGGCGATGGTCGCCATGGCGTCGTCGCGGTGGGTCTCCAGCGCGACCTCGGCCTGGTGCTGCAGGTCCTGAACGCGACGACCGCCCGGCTCCTGAAGCTGGCGGGCGAAGGTGCTCTTGACCTTGAACGTGCGGGCTTCGGTCACAGGGAGACCTTCATCGGCTTCATCAACATATCGATATCGGACTGGTCCATATTGGCTTCGGTGGCCGCGCCGACGTGTTCGGAGAGGTCGCCCTTGCGGCGGCCCTTCTGGCCCACGGGCGGGCCGAAGTTGCGCACCCGGCGGTCCGGTCCGCAATAGGTCTCGCATTCGACGAAGCTGCGCTCGTCCGCGCCCAGCCAGAGAATGCGCTGGAGCAGGACCGTCGGCGTCAGCGGCTTGGTGACGATGAAGCTGGCGCCGCAGTCGCGGCCCTTGTGCACCCGCGACTGGGAGGCGTGGCCGGTCAGCAGGATCACGGGGGTGTAGCGCACCGGCGCGGCCGTCTCGCGCCGCAGCCATTTGGTGAAGTCGTATCCGTCCATCCCCGGCATCGAGCAATCGATCAGGACCAGATCGATGGCGCGCATTTCCATGATGCCCACCGCTTCCTGCGTCGAGCCGCACTTGATCTGCTGCTTGACCCCGAACCCGTGAAAGATCGAGCTCAGCATGTCGAGCGACTTCTGATTGTGGTCGACCAGCAGCACCGTCGAGCGGGCGAGGTTGACCCTGTCAGGGGTGGGGGGACGCGCCATCGATCAGTCGAACAGGGTCAGTTCGCCTGAAGAAGAAGCGGACGTCGACGGACGGGTACCCGTGTCACTCGCCAGCCGCTCATAGAGGTCCGACAGGGTCAGGGCATGCAGGGCGGTCGAGATCGGCGCGCCGGCGCCGAGGGCGGCGGCCAGACCGCTGAGCCCGTCCAGACGCTGGATCAGGAGGTCGAAGGCCTGGACGCTGGACATGGCGTCGTCGCGCCGGTCGGCCGGGCAATCGGCGATCAGTTCGCTGGTCAGGTCGGCCAGCTCTTCCAGACGCGCTCGGATTTCCGCCAGCTCGTCCGAAACGGCGACCAGAAACTGACGGGATCGGGCTTTCGACATCAGAACAGCTCCACGGCGCCGGAGGCGACCGGTTCGATCCGCGGCGGCGCCTGTACCGGCACATGGCCGTCCGTCACCGCGCGTTGCAGGGCCCGGCCCGTCGAGGGCCAGTAGTGAAGGCGACGGCCGCCCGGGCCGCGCAGGCTGCCGCCGACCACCGGAATGCCCTCGTCGCGCAGGAAGCGCTCGGCGAAGTCGGCGTTCTCGGCGCCGATGTTGCGCAGCCGGTCGAACATGCTGGCGCCGCCGAACAGCTTGGCCTCCAGCCGGTCGCGACGCGCGCCCGCCTTCAGTACTTCGTTGATCAGCAGTTCCATCGCATAGGCGCCGTAGCGGCGGCCCGCGTCGGTCCCCGCCCCCGCGCCTTCCGGCAGCAGGAAGTGGTTCATGCCGCCCACGCGCGTCTCGGGATCGCGCAGACACATGGCCACACAGCTGCCCAGGATGGTGGTCAGCATGACGTTGGGATCGGCGGTCACATGGTGCTCGCCCTGGCCCACGTGGATCCGTTTTTCGGTCGCCAGGGCGTCCGGCGACATCATGTCAGGGGACCGAAGACGCCTTCCAGCTTGTCTTTCAGCTGGGCGACCGTGAAGGGCTTGACCAGATAGTTGTTGACCCCGAACTGCACGGCGCGCTGCACCAGCTCGCGGTCGGCCCGGCCGGTCAGCATGATGAAGGCCGTGCCCTGGGTCGGCGGGTGCGAACGGACGGCCCGAAGCAGGCCGAGGCCGTCGAGCTTGGGCATGTTGAAGTCCGAGATGATCAGGTGCGCGGGCTTCGAGATAATCTCGCGCAGGCCGGCCTCGCCGTCGCCGGCTTCGCGGAACTCGCGCATGCCGATCTGCTGCAGGCTGTTACGGATCAGGCTGCGCATCGACATCTGGTCGTCGACGATCAGGGTATGGATGGCGGAAGCGGCGGGCATCGATAATCCTCAGGCAGGCGTGTGGGCGCGGGGGGACGCGCACAGGTCGAGAATGGCGGACGGGAGACGGGAGAGCGGAAGTTGGCGCTCGACCGCCCCGATCTCATGGGCGACGCGGGGCATGCCGTAGACGACGCAGCTGGCCTCGTCCTGACCCAGGGTGTGGGCGCCGGCCTCGCGCATTTCCAGCAACCCTTGCGCGCCGTCGCGGCCCATGCCCGTCAGGATGACGCCGGTCATCGGGCGACGCAGACGAGCGACCGAACGAAACAGGACGTCGACCGAGGGGCGGTGGCCGCTGACGGTGTCGACGTCTCGCTCGCCGAACGGTTGCCGGAGCCG
>CAMLNY010000038.1 GCA_946481405.1 uncultured Brevundimonas sp.
AGCGCCAACGCCATGGCCGAGCACCGCTATGAAGCGCTGGCTGCCGGCGCCGATCTGCACGTCGCCAAACCGGTGACGGCGGCGAGCCTGCTGGCCGGCATCGCGCAGGCGGTGGGGGAGTAGCGGCCGCCCCCGCTCGAAGGCGGCCGCAAAGACGATCAGGCTCTCGCCGGCAGGAAGCGGCTGTTCCGCAGCAGGACCGCGCTGACGATCGAGACCAGCAGGCCGACCGGGAAGATTTCCGCGAAGGTCATGGGCAGACGGAACAGCGGGGATTCATAGGCCTCGGCCATCTGGCGCATCTGGGCCTCCAGCTGGGCGTAGGCGGCGGGGGCCATGCCCTCGGCGCGGCGGGCCTCCAGCGTCGAGGCGATGTACTGGTCCATGAAGGCGTAGTCGGTGGCGGCGAGGTAGGCTTCCCACTCCAGGACGTAGGCGAGCGAGGCGAACAGGGCGATGGCCAGCCCGACGCCGAGGGCGGGCAGGAATTTGATCACGCCGCCATTGTTCTGGTCGCGGTGCTGCTTCACCCCCATGAAGATCGCGGACATGCCCAGCAGCATGATGAGATAGCCGAGCCAGACGTTGCCGTGCGGCTGGTCGCCGTTGATGACGACTGTGCCGATGATGCCGGCGATGATGATCAGGCCCGAAACGAGGCCGTAGACGGTGATGATGCGGGCCATGGGGGCCTCCCTGTTTGCGATGACGGGAGGCTGGGCCGGACCGCGCGCCGATCCTATCGCCCGAATGGGTGAATTCGACAGTCTGGACCGTTCAGGGGATCAGGCTGAGCTCGCGGGCGCGGGTCACGGCGGAGGTGCGGGTGGTGACCTCCAGCTTGGCGAACAGGTTGGCGAGGTGGGTCTTCACCGTGTTGGGCGACAGGCCCATGGTGCGGGCGATCTCCTTGTTGGCCCGGCCCGAGGCGAGGGCGTCCAGCACCTTCATCTCCTGACCCGTGAGGCCCAGCGAGCTCACGGCGGCGTCGTTACGGACAAAGACGGGGCCGTGGCGGCGCGTCGCGATCCTCCACCCCAGCCACAGACCGCCGGTCGCGAAAACTATGGCGATGAGCACGACATAAAGCTCGGGCGCCATCCGATGCGTCGCCTGCTGCAGGTCCAGCCAGGCCAGGGCGAAGGCGCCAAGGGCGAGGATCAGTCCGGCGGTGGCGACGGTTCGAAACATGGTGCGATGATGCCCGCGCCGGTCGCCCGGTCAACGCGAGCGATCGCCTCCGTTCGCGCTCGCCCGTCGGGCGAAGCGTCACACGCTCGCCGTTCTCGCTTGGCAAGGTCAGGGTTGATCGGCTTTAACTCGCGGCCGAACCAATCGCTTCCCCGCTCTGGAGTTCGTTATGACCCGCTTTCTGTCCGCCGTTTCGGCGGCCGCCTTCCTGCTCGTCGCGGGGACCGCTTCGGCGCAGGACTTCCGCGCCCTGGCCCGCACCGACCTGCAGGCGGCGCATGACGCCCTGCGCGACAACCACCCCGCCGCCGTGATCCCCGGCGCCGCCGGCGACACCTTCCGCAGCTGGCTGGACGCCGGTCTGGCGGACGCCAACGGCCGCATCGGCCAGGTCAACTCGGGCGACGCCCACGCCTATCTGATGCGCTACTACGCTGGCGGTTTCCGCGATTCGAACATCGCCATCACCCCGTCGTTCGAGGGCATGGGCCCTTACTTCGGCACCAGCTGGCCGGGCATCGCCACCGGCTGGCGCAACGGCCAGTACGTGGTGACCTATGTGAAGCCGGGCACCCGCAACGCGCCGCGCATCGGCGAGATCGTGGTCAGCTGCAACCTGACGCCGATCGAGGAATACGCTCGCTCCAAGCTGGACAAGTGGGAAGGCAATCTCGACACCGAGGCCGGTCGCGTGACCTCGGCGCCGTACCTGCTGTGGAACCGCAACAACCCGTTCGCCGCCGGCACGCCCTCGACCTGTGAGTTCAAGCGCGACGCCCGGGCCCGGCCGCGCGCCGTCGAACTGCGGCCCGTGCCGCTGGTCGCCGGTGATCTGGAAGCCGCCTATCGCGCCACCGTCTACATGCCCGGCGCCGTGCCGCTGAATGTCGAGACCGTCAACGGCCGTCCGTGGGTCCACGTCCACTCCTTCGCCGACTCGGCCGGCTGGGACGCCTTCAACTCGCTGGTCGAAGGTCAGGCGGCCGCCCTGCGCGGTCCGCAAGGCTTCGTGCTGGACCTGCGCGCCGCCTCGGGCGCCTCGGCCTATACCTCCACGGCGCGCGGCTATGGCCTGGCCAACCGCATCTGGACGCCGGAGTTCACCGTCAGCCGCCAGCCGGCCGCCGGCGCCATCACCTATCGCGCGACCCCCGGCAACCGCACCTGGTACGCCGAAACCCTCGGCCGGATGCAGGCCGACCCGCGCTTCGTTCAGGAAGCCGCGCCGGTCATCGCCCAGACCCAGGAAATCGTCGCCGCCTTCGACGCCGCGATCGCCGCCAGTCAGCAGACCTTTACCCTGCCGGGACGCGCCGCCGTCGCCGACACGGGCGCGCCGAACCCGGTGCAGGGCCGGGTGTTCGTTCTGGTGGACGCCGGTTGCTCGGGCGGTTGCCTCGACACGCTCGACCTGCTGTCCAAGCTGCCGAACGTGCGCATCGCGGGCTCGACGACGGCGACCGACACCATCTTCATCGAGCCGACGCAGATCCGCCTGCCGTCGAACTATTCGGATCTGAGCTACGGCCACAAGGCCTGGACCAGCCGCGAACGCGCCAACAACGCGCCGTTCACCCCGGCCCAGGGTTTGGTCTACACGGGCAACCCTGCGGACGAGAACGCCGTGCGCGCGTGGGTGGCCACGCTCTTCCAGTAAGGCGCTACCGCTCGCGACGCGGTCGCTCTCTACTTGAGCGCAGAATGAGCAAGGGTCGGGCGGGGGAGACCTCGCTCGGCCCTTCCTTGGGCTTGGAACTGCGCCGCCCGGCCCCCATGTCCCGTCCATGACCGACATCACCGAAGCCCGCCCCAACCTGTCCGCCGCCGGATACGATCTGACGCCGCCTTCCGAAGGCCAGCGCGTGGCGCTGGAGGCCGATCTGAACGCGGAGGAGAAGCGGGTCCTGCTCAGCCACGGCACGGAGGCGCCCTTCTGCGGCGTGCTGCTGGGCGAGAAGCGGGCTGGGGTCTTTTGCTGCCGGGAGTGCGGCCTGCCGCTGTTCCGGGCCACGACAAAGTTCGAGAGCGGCACCGGATGGCCCAGCTTTACCCAGCCCGTGTCCGAAGACCACGTCACGGCCATCGAGGACCGGTCGTACGGCATGGTGCGGGTGGAGACGACCTGCGCCCGCTGCGGCAGCCACCAGGGCCACGTGTTCCCGGACGGCCCGCCGCCGACCGGCCTGAGGTACTGTATCAACTCCGTGGCGCTCCAGTTCGTCGAGGAGGGCCGGCCTCTGCCCGATCCGCTGGGACGCGGCGACGGTGTCGCGTGACGCCGCTGAAAGGGACGCATCACGGTCCGGCCTCAATCCGGGTTAGGATGATCGCCAGTCCGGAGTTTCGCCCATGCTGATCGTCCTCGCCCTGGCCGCCGCCGTCGTGTCGGAAGATCCGGACGGCGTGGTGACGACGGCTCCGCGCGGGGCGGGAGCGGTGCTCGTGGGGGCGGAGGCGCCGACGACGGAGGCCCGTCCCGAAGCGGCCCAGACGACGGCCGTAACGCCGCACAATCTGACGACCCAGGAACAGATCGATCGCTGGATCTCCGCCCGTACGCCCGAATCGGCGCCGTTCGCCGAGGAGACCGGCCTGGAGGACGACCGCCGCATGCACGGCTTCGTCAGCGGCTCGATCGGGACGAACGACTACAGCTCCGTCTCCGTCGGGGTGTCCCTGCCCATCGGCGAGACCGGGCGGCTGGACATGACCTACAGCCAGACGAAGAACGGCTACGGCTACCAAGGCTATGGATATGGCGACTACATCTACCCCGGCGACTACGGCCACAGCCCGGGACTGCGCCCCTACCGGGCCTATGATTCGCTCTAGGGCGGGCCGGGCCGCAGCCGGTCGATGTCGCTGGGCTTCAGCTGGGACAAGGACGGAGACCGTCGCGAGCGCGACCGCAGGCCGCTGATCACCGCCCAGGACTGAGCGGGGACAGCAAGCGCGGAATCAAAAAAGGCCCGGTCTTGCGACCGGGCCTTCTTGTTTCGGAGTGGTGCCGCCGGGGGGAATCGAACCCACGACCTCAGCCTTACCAAGGATGCGCTCTACCACTGAGCTACGGCGGCCTTTTCCGAGGAAGCGGCCGTATAGCCACTGAACTCGCGGGGGGGAAGCCCGTTTTTCCTTGCTCCGAAACTTTTCCCGGGGCTGAGTGATCGCATGACCGAACCGACCGACGTTCCGCCGTCCGAAACGCCCGAGACGACGCCCGCTCCGGTGCTGAACGAGGTGCAGGCCGCCCGGGCCGAGCGGGCGACGCGGCTGGCGAAGGCGCTGAGGGACAATCTGAGGCGACGCAAGGCGGTCCGGCCGAAGCGTGACAAGCCCGGCAACTGAAAGTCATCGCCATGAGGGTGCGCGGCCCTTTCGCAACACCCGGCCGCCGCGCTAGATAGCCGGCTCGCCGGGACGGTCGATCCTCGCGGCTTCAAGGACGACATGGACAGCATCACGGTTCACGGCAACGGCCCGCTTCACGGCTCGATTCCGGTCAGCGGCGCCAAGAATTCCGCTATCAAGCTCATGGCGGCCGCGATCCTGACCGATCAGAAGCTGCTGCTGACCAATATGCCGCGGCTGGCGGACACCAAATTTCTCGGCCGGCTGCTGCAGCAGTTCGGCGTGGAGGTGGCCGAAAGCGGCCACGGCGTCGACCAGCAGACCCTGTTCGATGCCAGGGAAATCAGATCAACCTTCGCCCCCTACGATCTGGTCCGCCAGATGCGGGCCAGCTTCAACGTGCTCGGGCCGCTGCTGGCGAGAACGGGTCACGCCAAGGTGTCGCTGCCGGGCGGCTGCACCATCGGCGCGCGGCCGGTCGATCTGCACATCGACGCCCTGACGCGTCTGGGCGCCGCGATCGAGCTGGAGGAGGGCTATGTCTCCGCCACTGCGCCCAAGGGGCTGATCGGGGCCGAGATCGAGTTTCCGTTCGTTTCGGTCGGGGCGACCGAACACACCCTGATGGCCGCGACCCTGGCCAAGGGCACGACGGTGCTGAAGCGCGCCGCCCGAGAGCCCGAGATCGGTGATCTGGCCCGTTGCCTAGTCATGATGGGCGCCAAGATCGAGGGGATTGACACCGACACCCTGGTCATCGAGGGCGTCAGTTCGCTGAACGGCGGCGAGTGGTCGGTGATTGCTGACCGGATCGAGATGGGCTCCTACGCCTGCGCCGCCGCCATGGCGGGGGGCGAGGTGCGGCTGACGCACAGCCGGGCGGAGCTGATCACGGCCCTGACGGACCGGATGGTCGAGGCGGGCGTGGAGATCATCCCGACCGCGGACGGCGTGATCGTGAAGCGCGATCCGGCCCAACGGCTGAAGGCCGTCGATGTGGCGACCGAGGTCTATCCGGGCTTCGCCACCGACCTGCAGGCCCAATTCATGACCCTGATGACGACGGCCGAGGGCGTCAGCGTCATCCGCGAGAACATCTTCGAGAACCGCTTCATGCATGCGCCCGAGCTGGCGCGTCTGGGCGCGGAGATCTCGGTCCACGCCGGCGAGGCGCACGTTACGGGCGTCGAGAAGCTGAAGGGCGCGCCGGTCATGGCGACGGACCTGCGGGCTTCCGTCAGCCTGGTCATCGCCGGCCTGATCGCCGAGGGCGTGACCAATATCGGCCGCGTCTATCATCTGGATCGCGGTTTCGAGCGTTTGGAGGAAAAGCTCGGCGCGTGCGGGGCGGACATCCGGCGGATCCGCCAACGACCGCCGGTGGAAGGACCGGGCGATGACCACTGAGATCCTCGAACAGGAGGAGCAGGAGGCGATCCGCGCGGTGAGCGGCGGATCCAGCGAACCCCTGCGGCTTCTGGCCGAGGACGGCGAGGATCTGGCGATCATTTCGGCTGCGTTGCAGGACGCGATCCTGAGGCCGGCGGACATTGTCTGGGAAAAGGGCGCTCGGCGGCTGACGATCGAGCTGAGCCGGTTCTGCTGGGAATGCGGCGGGACCCGCGTGCGGGCCGCGATGCAGTTCGGCGATGTGCTGGCGGTCAAGAGCCGGGGTCTGCCGCGGCTTCCCGACGCACCGCTGGAGCTTCTGGCCATCCATTTCTTCGAGGGCGAGCCCCCGGGCGGCAAGGCCATCCTTATGTTCGCGGGCGGCGGGGACCTGAGGGTCGATGTCGAATGCCTGGACGCGGTGGTCACCGACCTGTCCGAGCGCTGGCCCGCCCGTGTCGCGCCGACCCATCTGGACGAGGTGGAGCGGTGAGCGATCATCGGCTGGCATCGGTCGAACTGGACGAGGCGACCCTGCCGTCAGCCACGGCCGAGATCGAGCATGAGCGCCGGGTCGCCATCTTCGATCTGATCGAGAAGAACGTCTTCGAGCCCGAAGGGGCGGAGGGCGGTCCCTACGGCCTGAAGCTGTCGCTGCAGGACAACCGGCTGGTCTTCGACATCACCGGGGTGGATTACAGCCGCACCTACGCCCTGTCGCTGACGCCGCTGAAGGGCGTGCTGAAGGACTATCTGCTGATCTGCGACAGCTATTACGAGGCGCTGCGCGGATCGTCAGCCAGCCAGATCGAGGCGGTCGACATGGGTCGGCGCGGGCTGCACAATGAAGGGGCCGAACTGCTGAAGGCCCGACTGGAAGGCAAGGTCGTCATCGACCACGAGACGGCGCGGCGGCTCTTTACGCTGGTCTGCGCGTTGTATCGTCGCGGCTGAACTCGACTAACCGCCGGTTTTGGTGCATTAGCGCCCACTTCTTACGGCTCGCGCTTTCGCCCGGCGCGGGCCTTGATTCGTATCCACCGGGCGCGAGAGGCCGCATGGCTAAGGAAGAACTGCTCGAGTTTCCCGGCACCGTCAGCGAACTGCTGCCGAACGCCACGTTCCGAGTGACGCTCGAGAACGACCACGAGATCATCGCCCACACCGCCGGCAAGATGCGCAAGAACCGCATCCGCGTGCTGGCCGGGGACAAGGTCCTGGTCGAAATGACCCCCTACGACCTGACCAAGGGTCGCATCACCTACCGCTTCAAGTAAGGACAGGGCTGCATGGCCCGTCCTGAACTGGTGCTGGCTTCGGCCAGCCCGCGCCGCATCGAACTGCTGGCGCTGATCGGGATCACGCCTGATCGCATCGATCCTGCCGACATCGACGAAATCCCGCTGAAGGACGAGACGCCGCCGCGTCTCGCCGCGCGTCTGGCCCGGACCAAGGCGCAGACGGTGGCCGCACGGTCTCCGGAAGCCGTGGTCCTGGCCGCCGACACGGTGGTGGCCGTGGGGCGGCGATTCCTGGAGAAGGCTGTCGACGAGGCGGAAGCCGAAAAGTTCCTGCATCTGCTGTCGGGACGGAATCACAGGGTCTACACGGGCGTGGCCGTGGCGAGTGGGGACCGCCTCACGCACCGGGTCGTGGAGACCCGCGTCGCCTTCTCCAGGCATCCGTCCGGTAGGACCTTCAGCCCGAGCTTGAGTTGCAGGTTGCTGACCGTGGCGAACAGGTCGGCGTTGCCGGGGCGCTCGCCGTACCCGTTGGCCGTGCACTGGAAGTGCTCGACGCCGGCCTCGACCGCGGCGACCGTGTTGGCGACCGCGCAGGCGGTGTCGTTCTGGCAGTGGATGCCGAGCCGGTCCGGGGTCACCCCGGTCCGCTCGACGACCTCCTGGATGGCCTTGGTGATCATCGACGGGAGCATGCCGCCGTTGGTGTCGCACATGACGACCCGCT
>CAMLNY010000039.1 GCA_946481405.1 uncultured Brevundimonas sp.
CGAATTCTTCCGTCGCCTGAGCGTATTCGGAGCGAAGCCGCGCGACCAGCTCGCCCGCCGGCACAACGTCGTGGACCGCGCCCGCGCCCTGGCCGGCGGACCAGACGGTCTTCCAGGCCTTGGCCTCGTCGCCCATGTCGAGCTTGTGCTCCGGCAGGGTCTTCGGGTCGATGCCGTTGGCCTCCAGCGACTTGATCATGAAGTTGGCCGGGATGCCCGAGACGGCCGGAGTATGGACGATGTCGGTGGCGCCCGAGTCGATGATCATCTGCTTGTAGGCGGGGTCGGCAAGGGCCTCGGTCGTGTTGATGAAACGGGTGCCCATATAGGCGAAGTCGGCGCCCATCATCAGGGCGGCGGCGACGTCCTGGCCCGTCGAAAGGGAGCCGGACAGGATGATGGTCCCGTCGAAGAACTCCCGCACCTCATTGACCAGGGCGAAGGGGTTGATGATTCCCGCGTGGCCGCCGGCGCCCCCCGAAACCAGGATCAGGCCGTCGACGCCCGCCTCGGCCGCCTTCCGCGCATGGCGGATGTTGGCGATGTCGTGGAAGACCACGCCGCCGTAGCCGTGGACCGCGTCGACGACGTCGCGCACGGCGCCCAGCGAGGTGATGATCAGCGGCACCTGATGCTCCACCGAGACCATCATGTCGGCCATCAGGCGCGGGTTGGTCGGGTGGACGATGTGGTTGACGCCGAAGGCGGCCGCATCGGGGTTCAGGCGGGATTTGATCTCGACCAGCCACTCCCGATAGCCCTCGGTCGTGCGCTGGTTCAGCGACGGGAAGGTGCCGATCACGCCGTTGTTGCAGCACTCGACGACCAGGTCCGGCCCGGAGACCAGGAACATCGGCGCCTCGATCACCGGCAGTTTCAGACCCTTCTGAAGGGAGGCGGGGATGGCCATGGCGTTTCCTGTGCGTCCTGTTTCGCTACGCTTAGCGGGCTGTCGCGGGGGAAGGCAAATCCGATCGTTTGTGATAGGGCGCGCGCATGACCACCGACACCTCAGGCCTGAGCCAACTCGGCCAGCACATCGTCCAGCCGACAACCCCCGAAGAGGCCGTGCTGGAGCGAGTGCCCAATCCGCATGCCGACACCCTGTATCTGGCACGGTTCACGGCGCCGGAGTTCACCAGCCTGTGCCCGGTGACGGGGCAGCCGGACTTCGCCCACATCGTCATCGACTATGCGCCGGGCGACTGGCTGGTCGAGTCCAAGTCGCTGAAGATGTACCTGACCAGCTTCCGTAACCACGGCGCCTTCCACGAGGACTGCACCGTGGCCATCGGCAAGCGGATCGCCGACCTGTTGCAGCCGAAATGGTTGAGGATCGGCGGCTACTGGTATCCGCGCGGCGGCATCCCGATCGACGTCTTCTGGCAGACGGGTACCGCCCCTGAAGGCCTGTGGCTGCCCGACCAGGGCGTGCCGACCTATCGCGGACGGGGTTGATACCCCTCAGGCCCAGGCGCCGGTGGCGTTCTCCGGACGGAACGCGAAATCTCCGTCGGTCGAGAGGGTCAGGTCCTTCCAGGCGTTCAGCTCGGTCTGGAGGCTGTCGATTTTCGCCTGGACGATCTTGAGGCCGTCCGAACCGGCGGCCCAGCGAACCGGCATCTGCGCCGCATCGGCCAAGGTGACGAGGGCCCGTCCAAGCTTGGCCGGATCGCCCGCCTGGTTACGGCTGCGCCCGTCGTAGAAGGTCTTCAGGGCGGCGGAGGCCTCGGCGTAGTCGGCGATGGGCGTCGTGCCGTGCTTGACGGAGGTCGGCTCGAGGAAGTCGGTGCGGAAGAAGCCGGGTTCGACGATCGTCACCTGAATGCCGAAGCGGGCGACCTCCTGGGCGAGGAGAAGCCCTCGACCGCGAATTTGGAGGCGCAGTACAGGGTCCCGCTCTCGCCGCCGGCGATGCCGCCGATGGACGAGATGTTGAAGATCCGGCCGGAGCGGTTGGCGCGCATGGAGGGCAGGACGGCGCGGGTCACGGCCATCAGGCCGAAGACATTGGTGTCGTACTGGGCCTGAACGTCGGCGGCGGTGGATTCCTCGAACAGGGACAGGTTGCCATAGCCGGCGTTGCTCACCAGCACGTCGATGCGGCCGAAGCGGGCGAGCGCGGCGTCGACGGCTGGCTGGGCGGCGTCGAGGTCCGAGACGTCGAGGGGCAGGGACAGGACGCGGTCGGAATCCTCGCCGAAGACCTTGATGAGGGCGTCGCGGTTGCGTCCGGCCACGACGATGCGGTCGCCGGTGATGAACCAGGTGCGGGGGGTGGAGGTGGACATGTTCGGCTCCTGTAGATGAGGGCCGTTTCATGCGCTGCCGCCGGTCGCGGGCCGTAGACGGATGGCGCCAGTCTCTTGCACGATCCTACCATCTGGCGATTTCGGCTTGCCGAGGCCGGGCGTCGAGGATTGATTGCGGCCATGGATCGCTTGCACGAACTCGCCGAAATACTTCGCCGTCACGCGGGCGCCGACGCCATGACGCCCGGCGGGCCGGACGCCCTGCTGATCACCGCCTCGATGGTTCGTCCACCGCAGCAGATCGTCTACGAGCCCATGTTGTGCGTGATCGTGGCCGGGGCGAAGCGGACGACGCTTGGGGACCGCACGTTCGACTATCACGCGGGCGATTATCTGGTGGTGTCTGCCGATCTGCCGGTGAGCGGGCAGGTGCTGGAGGCGCCCTATGCGGCCGTCGGGATCGCGCTGGACCCCGTCACGATCGCCGATCTGATGCAGGATGCGGGCGGTGATGCGACCGACGCCGCGCCGGGGCCGGCGCTGACGGTCAGCCGGATGGACGACGGCCTGCTGGATGCGGTCGGGCGTCTGATCGCCTTGCTGGACCGGCCGGGCGACGCGCCGGTGCTGGCGCCCATGATCCGGCGCGAGATCGTCTGGCGGCTGCTCGCCGGACCCGACGGGGCGATGGTGCGCCAGATCGGGATGAAGGACGGGCGGCTCGGCCGGATCCAGAGGGTCATCCGCCGCCTGCGCGAGCGCTATGCCGAGCCGGTGCGGATCGGGGAACTCGCCGAGCTGGCGGGGATGAGCGAGACCAGCCTGCATCGCCATTTCAAGGCGATCACCTCCATGAGCCCGCTGCAGTACCAGAAGCAGGTGCGGCTGCAGGAGGCGCGGAACCGGCTGCTGGTGGACGGGCACGATATCGCGGGCGTCGGCTTCGCGGTCGGCTACGACAGCCCCAGCCAGTTCAGCCGCGAATACAGCCGTCAGTTCGGCCGGCCGCCGGGGCGGGATCTGGACCGGCTCCGTCGCGAGCCGCAGGGGCCGACCGTTCTCTGACGCTTTCAGCGAAAGCTCGGATTTCGCTCATGACGGGTCGGGCGCCGCGGGTCAGGCTGGCGCCATGATCGGATCGTCCCGCCTGCCGCTGGAAGCCTGGGGTCGTCGCGCGCTGGCGGCGGCGGACGCCTGGGCCGAGCCGTCGCCGTGGCGGCGAGGGTGGCTGGAGTTTCTGTGGTTCGGGCTAAAGCAGGGGTGGGCTTGCCTGTTCGGCGGGACGATGCTGGCCCTGATCCTGCTGAGCTTCCTGCTGTGGCCCGACGACAGCCCCGTGTCGCGGTACGATTTCCTCGTGGTCGGGGCCGTGATCATTCAGGCCCTGATGCTGGGGCTGAAGCTGGAGACCTGGGCCGAGGCGCGGGTGATCCTGCTGTTCCATATCGCGGGGACGATCATGGAGTTGTTCAAGACGGCGCACGGGTCGTGGGTCTATCCGGAGGACTCGGTGCTGCGGATCGGAGCCGTGCCCCTGTTCTCGGGCTTCATGTATGCGGCGGTGGGGTCGTACATCGCGCGGGTGCAGCGGATATTCCATATCCGGGTGCGGAGCTATCCGCCGGTCTGGACGACCTGGGTTCTGGCGGCGGCGATCTATGTGAACTTCTTCGCCCACCACTGGCTGCCGGACGTGCGGCTGGCCTTGTTCGCGGCGACGGCGGTGCTGTTCGGGCGGGGATGGTTCTTCTTCACGGCAGACCGGATGCGGCTGAGGATGCCGCTGCTGCTCGGTTATTGCCTGGTCGCCCTGTTCATCTGGCTCGCGGAAAATCTGGGGACGCTAGGGCGGGCCTGGGCCTATCCGGGTCAGGAGACGGGGTGGGAGATGGTGTCCCTGTCCAAGCTGGGAAGCTGGTTTCTCCTGATGATTATCTCGGTCGTGATGGTGTCGCTGGTTCACCGGCCGGAGGAGGAGCCGCGCTAGTGGCTCGGTGACGGCTGCCCTGTTGCGGGCGGCGCCGGACGGGCGGCGCGGTACAGGGTGACCCAGTTCGACGGCCGCCGCTCGGTGGTCGCCAGAAGGCCGTTCAACGGGGCGGAGAAGCGGTCGTCGAGAAGGCTGGCGAGGGCCAGGGTTCCAACGGCGCGTTCGGGCTGCCAGGGTCCTGCATATTCCGTCTGGCCTGCGGCGAGGCGCTGGGCGTCGAACTCGATGCGCGAGCGGACGAACTCCTGATGGGTTTTCTCGCCCTCGACATAGGGGATGAGCCAGTCGATCACCGAAGAGACGCCGGTCCCTGAGGCGTTCTTCCAGTCGAACCAGTCGAAGCCATGCGCCTGGGCGGCGAGGCCGGCCATCATCATCGGATCGACGTTGTAAAGGACGTAGTGGATGGCGTCGCGTTCGTGGAAGTCGAACACCGTGCCCTCGGCCAGCACGTTCATCGCTACCTGCTTCTGGTAGTCCTCGAAGGTGCGTTCGATCAGGCGGGCATCGCCGAGCTGGAAGGCGGCGAGGGCGGCGATCTTGATCCGATGGCTCTGCCAGTTGGTGTAAAAGTGCTTCGGCGCTCCGTCCATGTCGTCGAGGTAGCCGGTCGCCAGAGCGCGCAGGAAGCCGTCCATGGCCGACCGGGTTTGGGCGGGCAGATCCGCCTCGGTCAGGTCGTAGGCGAGGATCATGGCGTCGAAATTGGTCTCGTCGATCGGGTTGCGCGAGACGATGTAGACGCCTGTCCAGGCGCGGATGAACCGGTCGGCGGCGTCGAGGTATTTGCGCTCGCCGGTGATGCGATACGCCAGAGCGAAATCGAGCATGGCCGGCAGGTCGCGGCGGGCGACGAGGCTTTCGTCGCGGATGCCGTGGCCGGGCAGGGTGCCTTCGGTGTGGACAACGGGCAGAGGGCCGGGCGTGCGGGTCAGGGCGGCGTCGGCGTTGGCGATCGTCGTCTGTGCGGCGTCACAGGTTCGGGTCGATGTTAGCGCGGAGGCGGCCTCCGGGCTGAAGATGGCGAAGTCGTCGGCCTGCGCCGGCGCGGCGAGCATAAGAGCAAAGGCGAGGGCGGTCAGACCGATCTTCATGAAACGTGCCCACAAAGCAAAATTGGTCTGGCCACAATCTCATGACTGATCCCGCCGTCAAGGCGGCCGAGGTCCTGATTTGCGTTCTCAGGGCAGGATGGTCGTGAGGGCGGCGACATTCGGCCGGTCGCGTTCCAGCAGGGGCTCTACCGGCGTGCCGATGTGGATGAAGCCGGCGATCTTCTCGTGCGCGGCGACGCCGAACAGGGCGGCGGCCTCGGCGTCGTAGCTGTACCAGTCAGTGATCCAGCAGGTCGCGAAGCCGAACGCCGAAGCGCCATGCTCCAGGTTCATGCAGACGGCTCCGGCCGAGAGCTCCTGTTCCCACACCGGCTTGGACGACGGGGCGGCGGTGGAGACGACCAGCACGGTCGTGGGGGCGGCCGTCAGCTTGGCGAGGACGGCGATGGACTTGGGCGGCAGGTTCCTGGCCGTCGCCATGGCCGAAAGCTTTTCGGCGATTCCGGCGCGGCTGACCGGACCCATGACGACAAAGCGCCAGGGGGTCAGCTTGCCGTGGTCGGGCGAGCGCGCGGCGAGGGTCAGGATGTCGGCGATCTGGGCCTCGTCCGGGCCGGGCGAGGCCAGACCCTGCGCCGGCGCCGAGCGGCGGATGGCCAGTCGGGTGAGCAGTTCGGACGACGGGGCCGGGGCGGGGAGCGGAGCGCCGAGGTCGACAGGCGGAGGCAGGGTCATGGCGACTAGCTAGGCGTTCGCCGCGTGCGGCGCCATATGCCGGGGATGACTGACTCCCGCGACGACTTCGACGGCTCCCGGCTGCGGCCGATCTGGGATGCGAACCCGTCGCGCCCGGCGTGGCGCAGCGACGGAAGCCAAACCCTGTTCGAGAACCCGTGGCTGAGCCTGACCTCCCACCCGGCGACGGCGCCGACGGGGGCGCCGGCGACCTATGTCGTCATGCGGCCGAAGAACATGGCGGTCGGGGTGCTGCCGATCCATGCGGACGGGACGGTGACCCTCGTCGGACAGGCGCGGTTCGCCCTGGCCAACTATTCCTGGGAGATGCCGGAGGGCGGGGCGCCCCATGACGAGGATCCGCTGGAAGGGGTGAAGCGCGAGCTGGCCGAGGAGGCCGGGCTGGCGGCGAAGTCGTGGCGCGAGGTGCTGCGGATGGAGCTGTCCAACTCCGTCACCGACGAGCGCGCGATCACCTGGCTGGCCTGGGACCTGACCGAGGTCGACAAGGCGCCCGATCCGACCGAGGTGATCGAGCTGACCCGCGTGCCGTTCATGACGCTGATCGCCGAGATCGATCGGGGCGCGATCCGCGACGCCCTGACCGTGGCGACGGCCTTGCGCGCCTATCACATGGCGCGGGAGCATCTGATCCCGGGCTGGCTGGCGCACGCCATGCTGACGCGGGTATGATGGCCAGATGGAGCCGGTGATGCCCAAACTCGAAGTCGTGACGTCGCAGAGCGGCGTGTGGAGCCAGCTACGCGCCTCGGCCGAGGAAGCTGCGCGCAGCGAGCCGCATCTCGGCTCGTTGATGAACGCGACCATCCTCTCGCACCTGGACCTGGCCAACGCGCTGAGCTTCCAGATCGCGAGGAAGATCGGCGATGCGGAACTGGCCCCTATGAGCGTGCGTGAGGTCTGCGCCTTCGCCTTCTGGTCGGAGCCGGCGATCGTCGCAGCGGCGGAAGCGGATCTTCAGGCGGTGGCCGAGCGCGATCCGGCGATCAAGACGCTGTTGCAGCCGTTTCTCTACTTCAAGGGCTTCCAGGCGCTGCAGGCGTCCCGGGTGGCGCACTGGTTGTGGACTCAAGGGAGAGAGACGCTCGCCTTCCACTTCCAGAGCCGGATTTCCGAGCTGTTCCAGATCGACATCCACCCAGCCGCGCGGATGGGCTCGGGCCTGTTCCTGGATCACGGTACGGGCATCGTCATCGGCGAGACGGCGGTGGTCGGCGACGAGGTGTCGATGCTGCATGGGGTGACCCTGGGCGGGACCGGCGCCGAGCGCGGCGATCGGCATCCGAAGATCGGCAAGGGCGTGCTGCTGGGCGCGGGCGCCAAGGTGCTGGGCAATATCGTGGTCGGCGACTACGCCAAGGTGGCGTCCGGCTCGGTGGTGCTGAAGCCGGTGCCGGCGGGCTGCACCGTGGCCGGGGTTCCCGCGCGGCTGGTCAACTGTCCGACCGAGGCCGAGCCTGCGCGGACGATGGACCATACGCTGGCCGACATCGTCTATGACTTCGTCATCTAGGGTTTTCTTCGCGGAGCCGTCACTCTAGGGTCCGCGCCTTCAATCCAGACCACCGAGGCCCCCGTGACCAACGAAGACATGAAGCGCATCGAGACGCACCTGAAGCGCACCTTCAACACGGGCGGGATCATCGTGAAGGCCCGGCCGAAGGTGAACGACTCGGCCGAGGTCTACGTCGGCGACGAGTTCATCGGCGTCGTCTTCGAGGACGAGGACGAGGACGGCAGCTTCATGTTCGAGATGGCCATCCTGGCCGAGGACCTGCCGGCCGCCTGATCGGCGTAGAAGGCCGGACACGAAAACGCCCGGGCGGTTTGCACCGCCCGGG
>CAMLNY010000040.1 GCA_946481405.1 uncultured Brevundimonas sp.
CCCACGCCGTCGAGCCGCAGCCGCACCTCGCGCCGGCCGAGCAGCTCGGGCAGGGTGCCGGCTGCCGCCACCCGGCCCCGGTCCAGGATCACCACCCGGTCGCCGACCCGCACCTCGTCGGAGTCGGCGAAGGTGGCCGGCGTCGACATCCAGAATTTCTACATCCCGGCCGGAGGCGACGTGCCCGACCGCGAACTGAACCCGAAATTCGATCACAAGATGGATTTCTACGAACAGCTGACGACCATCGTCGGCGGTCTGGACCGGTCGCAGAAGCTGCTGCTGTGCGGCGATTTCAATATCGCCCCGTCCGAGTTCGACGTCTGGAACCACCGCTATATGTCGAAGATCGTCAGCCACACGCCGGTCGAGCTTGCGGCCATGGCGGCGCTGAAGGAAGCCGGCCAGTTCATCGACCTCGTGCGAGGTGGAGACCCTGAACCGGATGCAGGCGGCCGGCGGCTTCCACGACGTGGTCCGCGGCGCCTTCCCCGAGCCGCAGAAGCTGGCCAGTTGGTGGAGCTACCGCGCCCAAGACTTCCGCAAGTCCGCCCGGGGCCTCCGCCTCGATCACATCTGGACCTCGGAAGGCCTGACGCCGTCCGTCATCCCCGGCACGGCCACCATCCACGAACCGGTTCGCGCCTGGGAGCAACCGTCAGACCACTGCCCGATCACGGTCGATCTGGACGTCTAGTCTAGTCGATCGGCTCGCAGGCCGGGATGTCGAAGATGAAGGTCTGGCCCGGTCGGACCATGCCAGGGGCGTTGGTCCGCCACCAGATCGCGGCCGTCCGATTGCGCATCTCGACCCGCCGCACGGCCTCGTTCGAATCCACGACATAGCCCGAGAAGCGGCGGATCCGGCCGGTCATCCGCCGCCACCAGTAGCTCCAGAGGGTGCGGGGCGCGGTCAGGATGCCGAATCCTTCGGTCGTGATCGGCTCCGCGAGGATGAGATCCAGTTCCACCCCGATCCAGGCGTCGCGGACCCAGGCGGGCGCCTCGCCTTCAGGGCGTCGCACAATGCGGATGCGCCCCGGCGTCGTGTCCCGCGGACCGACCTCCGGGACGTCACGGGTCACGGTTGCAGCCGGTACCCGCCCGCATCCGTCAGCAGCAGCCGCGCCTGACCCGGCTCCGGCTCGATCTTCTGTCGCAGGCGATAGATGTGGGTCTCCAGCGTATGGGTCGTGACCCCGGCGTTGTAGCCCCAGACCTCGGTCAGCAGCTCCTCGCGCGACACCGGCTTGGCCCCGGCGCGATAGAGGTACTTCAGGATGTTGGTTTCCTTCTCGGTCAATCGGACCTTCTTGCCCTTGGGGTCGATCAAAACCTTGCCGGCGGGACGGAAGGAGTAGGGGCCGATCTGGAAGACGGCGTCCTCGGACTGTTCGTGGCTGCGCAGGTGGGCGCGGATCCGGGCCAGCAGGACAGCGAAGCGGAAGGGCTTGGTGACATAGTCGTTGGCCCCGGCGTCCAGCCCCAGCACCGTGTCAGCGTCGGAATCCTGGGCCGTCAGCATGATGACGGGGGTCGAGACCCCGTCCTTCCTCAACAGGCGGCACGCCTCGCGCCCGTCCATGTCGGGCAGGTCGACGTCCAGCAGGATCAGGTCGGCGCGGATCTCGCGGCCCAGGCGCACCCCCTCGGTGGCGGTCGAGGCCTGGACGGTCTTGAACTCCTCGTGCAGCGCCAGCTGTTCCGCCAGCGCCTCCCGCAGGTCGTCGTCGTCGTCGATGATCAGAAGGGTCTTGGCGGTCGGCATGGACATAGAATGGCGAGGCTTTGACGGAACGCCAAGGCGGCGGACGAAAATGACGCGGAATCAGCCTCTAGAGGGCGCGACCAAAGGATTTCGTTCCCCGAAAAGGGCCGAACCGACCCGTACGTGAGTCGCCCCCAGCCGGATCGCGGCCTCGTAGTCGGCGCTCATCCCCATCGACAGGACCTTCAGCCCGTTCCGTTCGGCGATCCGCGCCAGCAGGGCGAAATGCAGGATCGGCTCCTCATCGGCCGGCGGAATGCACATCAACCCCTCGATCTTCAGGCCCGCCGCCCGGGCCTCCGCCATCAGGGCGTCGGCGTGCTTCGGCGCAACTCCTCGCCCGGATTGACTTGACCCAGAAGGCGCGGCGTCCGGCCCAGCTTCTGCGACGCCGCCGCCAGCGCCCCGACGAGCTTCGGCCGGTCCAGGGTCTCGATGACGTCGAACAAGGCGACCGCGTCCTCGGCCTTGTTCGACTGCAGCGGCCCGATCAAACGCAGTTCCAGATCCGGCAGGGCGGCCCGCCGGTCAGTCCAGCGGCCCTGCGCCTCCTGCACCCGGTTCTCGCCGAAGACGCGCAGGCCGGCCGCCAGAGCCTCTTCGATCGCCTCGTCCGGCTGGGTCTTGGACACGGCGGTCAGGGTCACGGAACCGTCCGGGCGCCCGGCCGCCCGCTCCGCCTTCGCCATCCGCCCGCGGATCGCCGCCAGCCGGTCGGCAAAGGCCTCGCCGGTGGACGTCGGGCTCGAAGCGGGGGAAGAGGCGATCATGGCGTTTCCGGAAACGACAGAAGACGGGGCCCGGCTCTGGGCGGTGGCTCAGGCTCTAGCCCGGGAGGCGGACATTGTCAGGAGCGGCGCCCGTTCGCGCGTCCCGCCGATGCTGCTGTTCACCGACCCGGAGCGGACGCCCCGGCCGTGGGAGATCGCGGCCCGCCTGCCGGCGGGGTCCGGCGTCGTCTATCGCCATTTCGGCGCGGCGGACGCGGAAGAGACGGCCCGCCGTCTGCGCAGCGTCACCCGCGAGCGCGGCCTTGCCCTGCTGATCGGCCTCGACGTCGATCTCGCCGACCGTGTCGAGGCCGACGGCATGCATCTGCCCGAACGGGCGCTGACGGCCGCCTACGCCCTGTCCGGCAAGCGGCCGGACTGGGTCCTGACCGGAGCGGTTCATTCGGTCGAAGCCGCCCGCCGGGCGCGAGACCTCGAGGCTGTGGTCCTGTCCCCCGTTTTCCCCGCCGGCGGCGCCTCGGCCTCGAAGCCGGATCTGGGTCTCGACGCCCTTGTCGGGGCGGCGGAGGGCCCAACGCGCGTCATCGCGCTCGGCGGGATCACCGCCGCCAATGCAGGCGCGCTTCAGGGTTCAGGCTCGTACGGAATCGCGGCGATCGGCGGGATCGCGGCCGCGTTCGGGCTCTAGAAGCGGAACAGGGTTTCCAGACGCACGCGCGGCTGGGCGCGTCGGTCGGTCTCCGGCGCGCGGGCCGGGTCCTGTTCGGGGGCGGCCAGACCGGCGGCGGCGCCGACGCGCAGGCGCGGCGACAGGCGATAATAGGCGCCGGCTTCGACGTCGCCCCATTCGGCCTCGCGACCGACCGGCTGGTTCAGGTTGAAGTCCAGGCCCCAGCGGCCGTTCTCGTTCCAGCGCAGACCGCGGCGCGGCTGGGCAGGGGTCGAGCGTTGGGCGTTGGAGGCTTCGGCCAGGCTGACGGCCGGGGCGCGCGAACGCGACTGGGCCGAAGCTTCGCCCGCGCCGCCGGCGAAGGCGACGAGACCGATGGAAGCAGCGAGGATCGCCGACAGACGCATTTCCAACCCTTCGACCCGGCGTTTCTCGCCGGACCTTCATTCCTGATCCCGGCGTTTCCACCGTGGACCCGCCGATTAGACACCGGTGGTCCGCCCGGTCAACGCAACGGGGCCCAACGAACACGGTTCCACAGACTCTAGCCGTCGCCTGTGGCGCAAGCGTCACGGGAAGGGGGCCGGAAGGTGTTCGCCGCATTGGGGAAATGGCGATCGGCCCGCCTCGCCGCAAGCAATGACCGGATACGGACCGGCCCGGCTGTGGATTGCCTTGTCATCGCCCCTTTTGAGCGTGTTATAGAGCCGCGCTTGGCGAAGCGGTCAGGGACCGTCAGAGCCTGCGCGCCCGCCGCGCAATGGAAACGGCGGGTCAGCACCCGAGGGAGACGACGTTCGATGGGTTTTGTTCGCGGCAAGACGGTCTTGGCGACCGCGCTGGTGGTGTCCGGCGGCCTGGTTCTTTCCGCCTGCGGCGGCCTGCCCATTCCCGGCCGGAGCTCGACGCCCCGCGCCACGGCCCAGACGGGCATCGGCGTGAACGCCTTCCTGTGGCGCGCCACCCTCGACACCCTTAGCTTCATGCCGCTGCTGACCGCCGATCCGTGGGGCGGCGTCGTGAACTATGACTGGTACGTCAATCCGCAGACGCCGAACGAGCGTTTCAAGGCGACCGTCTTCATCCTCGACACCCGTCTGCGCGCCGACGCCCTGAACGTCACCGTGACCAAGGAGGTCCGCAACGCCGGCGGCGAATGGACCGCCTCGCCGGTCGCCGCCCAGACGGAAGCCGATCTGGAGAACGCGATCCTGACCAAGGCGCGCCAGCTCAACCTCGCCAACGCGAGCTAAGTCGACTTTTCTTTTTGGGCGCTGACGCCCTTCGGGCTACTTGAGCGCGGGGGCATTCGCCCCCTCGCCTCAGGAATCCCGTGTCCGCCTCTCCGACCCGCTACGACCCCAAGACCGCCGAACCGCGCCAGCAGGCGCGTTGGGCCGACGCCGACGCCTTCGTCACCCGCGATACGGGCCGCAAGAAATACTATGTCCTTGAAATGTTTCCCTATCCCTCGGGAAACATCCACATGGGTCACGCCCGCAACTATGTGATGGGCGACGTGGTCGCGCGTCACAAGCGCGCCCAGGGCTTCGACGTCCTGCATCCGATGGGCTGGGACGCCTTCGGCATGCCGGCCGAGAACGCCGCCATGGAACGCGGCATCCATCCCAAGGGCTGGACCTACGACAACATCGCCAACATGCGGTCCCAGCTGAAGCTGCTGGGCCTGTCGCTGGACTGGTCGCGCGAGTTCGCCACCTGCGATCCCGAGTACTACGGCAAGCAGCAGGCCTGGTTCCTGGAGCTGTACCGGCGCGGCCTGGTCTTCCGCCGCGACGGCGTCGTCAACTGGGACCCGGTCGACAATACGGTTCTGGCCAATGAGCAGGTCATCGACGGCCGCGGCTGGCGCTCGGGCGCCCTGGTCGAGAAGCGCAAGCTGAACCAGTGGTTCTTGCGCATCACCGACTATGCCGACGACCTGATCGAGGGGCTGAAGACGCTGGAAGGCCGCTGGCCGGACAAGGTCCGGCTGATGCAGGAGAACTGGATCGGCAAATCGAAGGGCGCGACCCTGTGGTGGGACATCGTCGAGGCGCCGGCCTTCCTGCCGGAGTCGCCGGCGGGTGAACCGAACCACGCCCGCGACCCGATCGAGGTCTACACCACCCGGCCCGACACCCTGTTCGGCGCCAGCTTCCTCGCTTTGGCCCCCGACCATCCCCTGACCAAGGCCATCGCCGGGCATCGCCCTGACGTCGCCGACTTCATCAAGGCCTGCGCCCAGACGGGCACGTCGGAAGCCGACATCGAAAAGGCCGAGAAGCTGGGCGTCGATCTGGGCGTGCGCGTTCGCCACCCGTTCGATCCCGACCGCACCGTGCCGGTCTGGGCCGCCAACTTCGTGCTGATGGAGTACGGCACGGGCGCCATCTTCGGCTGCCCGGCCCACGACCAGCGCGACCTGGACTTCGCCCGCAAATACGCCCTGCCCGTCACCCCGGTGGTGAAGCCCGACGATACGGACGACATCGAGATCGGGACCGAGGCCTATGTCGGTCCGGGCCGGATCTTCAACTCCGGCTTCATGGACGGCATGGACGTCGAGGCCGCCAAGGCCGCGGCCATCGCCAAAGTCGAGGCCGCCGGTCAGGGCAAGGGCGCGACCATCTATCGCCTGCGCGACTGGGGCGTGAGCCGCCAGCGCTACTGGGGCTGCCCCATCCCGGTCATCCACTGCCCGTCGTGCGGCGTGGTCGAGGTCCCGGCGGACCAGCTGCCGGTCGTCCTGCCCGACGATGTGACCTTCGACGTCCCCGGCAATCCGCTGGACCGCCACCCGACATGGAAGCACGTCAAATGCCCGTCCTGCGGTGCGGATGCGACGCGCGAAACCGACACCCTGGACACCTTCGTGGATTCCAGCTGGTATTTCGCCCGCTTCACCGACCCGACGGCGGCCGCGCCGATCAACACCGACGCCGCCAATCGCTGGCTGGCCGTGGACCAGTACATCGGCGGCGTCGAGCACGCGGTCCTGCACCTGCTCTACGCCCGCTTCATCACCCGCGCCTTGTCCGACGCCGGCATGCTGGCGGTGAAGGAGCCCTTCGCGGGCCTGTTCACCCAGGGGATGGTGGTCCACGAGACCTACCGCCGCCCCGACGGCGCCTGGGTCGAGCCGACGGACGTGGATCTGACCAACGACGCCGGTGTGCGCTCTGCGAAGCAGCGGTCCACCGGCGAGACCCTGATTATCGGCGACATCGAGAAGATGTCGAAATCGAAGAAGAACGTCGTCGCCCCGGCCGAAATTCTGGAATCCCACGGCGTCGACGCCGGTCGCCTGTTCGTCCTGTCGGACAGCCCGCCCGAGCGCGACGTCCAGTGGACGCCGGGCGGGGTCGAGGGCGCCAGCCGCTTCGTCCAGCGCGTCTGGACCCTGTTCGACGGCTTCGACGCCGGCGCGGCGGGCGATCCGGCCAAGGACGCGGCCCTGCTGAAGGAAACCCACAAGGCCATCAAGGCCGTGTCAGAGGGGGTCGAAGGCTTCCGCTTCAACTCCGCCATCGCCAAGCTCTACGCTTTCGTGGCCACGATCCGCGACTTCGACGACGCCTCGGGCGCGGCGAAGAAGGAGGCCCTGTCGGCGCTGGCCCGCCTGATCGCCCCCTTCACCCCGCACCTGGCCGAGGAAGGCTGGACCCGTCTGGGTGAGGCCGGAATGGTTCTTGACGCCCCCTGGCCCGTTTACGACCCGGGCCTGGCCGCCGACGACGAGGTCGTCCTGCCCATCCAGATCAACGGCAAGCGCCGCGGCGAGATCACCATGCCGCGCGGGGCCGATCCCAAGGCGGTGGAGGCCGAGGCGCTCGCCAATCCGGCCGTCGTGTCCTATCTGGAAGCCAACTCGCAATCGATCCGCAAGGTGATCGTCGTGCCCGACCGCATCGTCAATCTGGTGGCCGGCTAGGTGTCGGTCCGCGCCCTCGCTGCGCTGGCCTCGACCGCCCTGGTTCTGGCGGGCTGCGGATTTATGCCCCTGTACGGCGACGCGGGCGGCTCGCCGACCCTGACCCGGATCGCGGTGACGACCCAGGATGACCGCCTCGGCTACCGTTTGCGCGAGCAGCTCGAGGACGCCCTGGGCTGGAACCGCTCGGCCGCCCCCCTCTACCGGCTCGAAACCACGGTGCAGCAGAACCGCCGTCCGCTCGGCCGCCGGATCGACGACACCGCCACCCGTTATGAGCTGACCGTGCGCGGAACCTGGACCCTGACGCCCGTGTCCGGCGGCGCGCCCCTGACCGGGACCGAGACCGCCACCACCACCTATGCCGCCGCCGACCAGCCCTACGCCGCCATCGCGGCCCAGCAGGACGGCGAGGACCGGGCCGCGGCCGAACTGGCCCGGCTGATCCGCATCGACCTCATGCGGGCGATCGCTCCCCAATGATCCTGCAGAAGCGGCCCGAGGTGGACCGCTTCCTGGCGAAGCCCGACGCCGGGATCCGCGCCGCCGTCATCCATGGCAAGGACCGCTCCGGCGTGGCCGAGCGCGCCGAGATCCTGTGCAAGGCGATCACGCCGGACCTGAACGACCCGTTCAACGTCACGGCCCTGACCGACAGCGACATCGACGGCGACGAGGCGAAACTGGAAGAGGCCCTGACGG
>CAMLNY010000041.1 GCA_946481405.1 uncultured Brevundimonas sp.
CTAACCAGACGCTTTACGCCGTCCACGGCGCGGACGGCGAACGTCTGGCCGTGATGATGGACCGCGAGACGGCCTTCGCCGCCGCCGTGGCGCACGAACTGGCGCCGGTGTCCGTGCACTGACCATCACCGTGCGCCACGGCGAAGGCCGTGTCCAGATGGCGAACTCACTTCAGAGAGCATCAGTCAGGACCGGAAGCTCCGCCGCCCGAATCCGTGATCTGCACCCCGGCCTTCGCCGGGATGCACGGAGATGAGGTCAGGCCGCAGTCGCGGGGGCGTTGGCGTCGCGCACGAAGAGCGCGTGGATCGCGTCTTCGGTCCGGGCCTGACGCAGCTGCTCGCGTAGCTCCGGCGAACGCAGCGCGCGAGACACGGCCGCCAGCGCTCTCAGGTGTTCGGCTCCGTCGCGCGGCGGAGCGAACAGGGCGAACATCAGATCGACCGGACGATCGTCCACGGCGTCATACGCGACCGGCGTATCCAGACGCACGAACACCGCCTTCACGCTGTCCAGACCCGGCAGGCGCGCATGCGGAACCGCCACGCCCGAGCCGAGGCCCGTCGAACCCAGAGCTTCACGTTCCATCAGTGCGTCGAAGACGCGAATCTCGTCCTGGCCCAAGGCCTGGGCTGCGGCGGACGCCAGCGCATGCAAGGCCTGCCGCTTCGATGATGCGCCGCTCCTCAGGACGATCCCGTCCCGAACCAGCAGTTCCCCGATATCCATTGTCTTCCCGACTCATACTCGAGGTTGTGGGCAGGCCCTTTGGGCGCGCGCCGTCTATACGGTTCGCGCGCCCGTGGAAAGGGCTCTTATGCGCCAGAACCGTTTACAGAACCGTGTCCGTTCAAAGACCCGGTGCGTTCAGGATCGATCCACCCCACATTGCCGTCCGGCCGGCGATAGACCACCGACAGGCCGCCGTGAGCGGCATTCTTGAAGATCACGACCGGATAGCCGGTCATGTCGAGCTCCAGAACAGCGCGACCGACCGTGATGGTGCGGATTTCCGACAGGCTTTCGGCGATCACCATGCCGACCGGCGGAGGGCCGTCGGCCTCGCCGGCGGTTTCGAACAGGGAATCCTCGACGGTGTCGTCGGGATTGCGCAGCACGATGCTGCGGGCCACCGACGCGGCCGCCATTTCGGTCTTCTCGGGCGACAGGCCCTTGGGCCCGATGTGGTGATCCTTGAGGCGGCGCTTGTAGCGGCGCACGCGCTTCTCGAGCTTGTCGAGACTGTCAGCAAAGGCCGCGTGGGCGTCGCCGCCCAGACCGGTGGTCACAAGGGACTGGCCCGAGGCGAGGCGGACCCAACAGTCCACCTTGAAGCCGTGGCCGTCCTTCGACACGACGACCTCGGCGTCCTGACCGCCGCGTTCGAAGTATTTTCCGACTCCGTCTTCGAGTTCCTGGGAGATGCGCGAGCCTAACGCTTCGCCGACATCCACGTGCTTGCCGCTGACTTGGACTTGCATGCGGGTAGAACGCGACTGCCCGCGAAAGGTGTCAATCAGGAACACCGATTTCACAGTCACGCTTTGTTGTTCGGTTATCCGACCCTGAGCATCCTGCGGCGCTCGACCGAAGACGGAATCCTGAGCGCCTCCCGGTACTTGGCGACCGTGCGGCGAGCGATGTCGATGCCGGCTTCCTTGAGGATCTCGACGATCCGGTCGTCGGACAAAACGTCGCCGTCGCGACCTTCATGGTCGATCATCGACTTGATCCGGTGGCGGACGGCTTCGGCCGAGTGGCTGGCGCCGCCGTCGACGCTCTGGATCGCGGCGGTGAAGAAGAATTTGAGCTCGAACACGCCGCGCGGGGTCGAGACATATTTGTTCGAGGTCACCCGGCTGACGGTCGATTCATGCATGCCGATGGCATCGGCCACGGTTTTCAGGTTCAGGGGACGCAGGAACTCCACGCCGAAGGCGAGGAAGGCGTCCTGCTGGCGCACGATCTCGGAGGCGACCTTCAGGATCGTCCTGGCCCGTTGGTCCAGCGACTTGACCAGCCAGTTGGCCTGGGCTGCGCAGTCGGCGACGAAGGCCCTTTCCGTCTCGGTCCGCGCGCCCGCCGAGATGGAGGCGTGATAGCGTTTGTCGACCAGCAGACGCGGCAGGGTGTCGGAGTTCAGCTCCACCCGCCAGCCGCCGGCCGGATCGGGGCGAACATGGACATCGGGGACGACAGTCTGGGCGATCTCGCCGGCGAAGCCCGCGCCCGGGCGGGGCGTCAGGGCCTTCAGCTCAGAGATCATCTCGGCGAGGTCCTCGGCGTCGACGCCGCAGACATTGCGCAGACCCGACAGGTCGCGTTTGGCCAAGAGGTCCAGATTGTCGAGCAGGGCCGCCATGGCCGGATCGAAGCGGTTCCGCTCGATCAGCTGCAGCTTGAGGCATTCGGGCACCGAGCGGGCCATGACGCCGGTCGGCTCGAAGCCGTGACACGCCGCCAGCACCGCCTCGACCCGCTCCAGGCCGCAGCCCAGACGGTCGGCGATCTCCTGAAGCTCGCCGCGGAGGTAGCCGCCCTCGTCGACCCCGTCGATCAGCGACAGGGCGATGGCGTGGTCCGTGGCCGAGAAGCCGGCCGAGGAGGCCTGTTCCTGAAGATGCTCCCACAGGGTCGGATCGTGGCGTTCGGGGCGCTCGCCGCCGTCGGCGTCGCTGAAGCTGCCGCCCTTGCCGGCCTGGGACCAGTCAGTCAGCCCCGGCTGGGCCGCGTCCTCCGACATCCGGTCCGACATGCGCTCGCCGGGCGTGGCGTCGCCGTAGACGTCGTCCTCGCGCGCATCGACGGTGGAGGACCGGTCCGAGGCCTCGGCCTCGTTGAAGCTCAGTTCGGCGGTGTCGGCGGGCGTTTCGCGCGTCGCCTCGGGCGCCGCCTCAGGCTCCTCGCGCTGGAGCAGCGGGTTTTTTTCGAGCTCTGACTCGACGTATTCGTCCAGTTCCTGGTTCGACAGCTGCAGCAGCTTGATGGCCTGCTGCAGCTGGGGCGTGATGACCAGCCCCTGCCCCTGCCGAACCTCAAGCCTCTGACCGATCACCCGGACGCTCCCCGCGGGCGGAATGGCCCGGAACTTGCTGTCAGCATGACCGCGACCGGTTAACGCCGGCTTTCGCACGATTTTGCGTGTCCGGAGCCGAACTTAACCATTCCCCTTGGGGAGGCCTTCACGCCGTTCGTGGCAGATCGGTCCATCGATCACCGATCCGGGGGCCCCGATGATCCTGTTTCGACCGCTGATCCGCTATGCCGACTTCAAGGGTCGGGCCAGCCGGACAGAGTACTGGCTTTTCGCCATCCTGCAGGGCTGGTACTTCCTGCTGTTCGGTCTGGCGACCATGGCCATGGGACAGGAGGGCCGTCCGTCCGAGGTCTCGAAGGGCGCTCTGGCCGCCTTCGGCATGATGATCGTCAGCGTGGTGGCTCTGATCATTCCCAACTATGCGGTCCTGACGCGCCGCCTGCACGACACGGGACGGGGCGCGATCTGGCTGTGCCTGATGCTGCCGACGGTGCTGAGCGCGGTCATGACCATCGGCACGATCGCCACGGCCATCGGATCGATCGGCCTGGGCGCCAGCAAGGAGGCCTTCGTGGCCACGGCCCTGGCGGGGCTGGGCGCGGCCGGTCTGCTGGGGATCGTCGGCTATGTCGGCCAGATCATCCTGTTCGTCCTGACCCTGTTGCCGGGGACGAAGGGCGACAACACCTTCGGCCCTGACCCGCGAGATCCGTCGCAACGCTATGGCGGAGGCGCCGCCTCGACGCTGGACGAGGCGCGGCTGGACGCCCTGTTCGCCGAAGCCAGGCGGGCGAACGAGACGGCGGACCAGCCGTACAAGCCCGTCTTCGACTTCGGACCGGGGCCGGGAGCCCCCGCTTCGGCACCGGTTCAACGCGCGCCGGTCGACTGGGGCGCCCCCGCCCCTTCGAACGGCATCACCCCGGCCCCGACCTTCGGCAGGCGCGGGCTCTAGTAGATCCGGAAGGTGAAGATCTCGCCCGGCCGCACCGTCATCCGGCCGCGCGCGTCGCCCACGCCGATGGTTCCCCCGGCCACATCCCAGCAGCCCGCCGAAACGTCGAAGTCGTAGACCCCCCCGTTCGGGATCGCCATGCCGCTGGGCAGGCGGTTCAGACCATAGGTCGAGGCGCTGCAGGCCGAGATCAGGACGGCGTGCAACTGATCGCCCGTGGCGTTGACGATGCGGATACGGCCAACCGGCTCGCCGGGGCGGATGAGCGGTCCTCCCGTGACCAGATCGCCGCAGCCCGACAGGACCACGAGGCTGGCGAGGGCGAGCGCGCCGCGAAGCAGGGTGTTCATGATCGATCCTCCAATCGACGACGATGTCGTCTCGTGGAGCCATCTCGCCCTGCCCGTCAGGGGTTGTCGTCATCCAGATGGAGGATGAATGCGCCGGTCAGTTCGAGCCGATGGCCAGCCCCGCCAGCAGGGCCGCGACCTCGGCCTGACGCGTGCAGCCGGTCTTTTCCAGAACCCGACGGATCTGGGACCGCACCGTGGTCAGGGCGACGTCGCCCTCGTCGGCGATCTGCTCCGCCGTACGGCCGGTCGCCAGACCGCGCGCGACGCGGGCCTCGGACCGGGTCAGGTCGAACAGGGAGCGCATCAGGTCGGCCGAAGGCGACTTGTCCGTGCCGATGGGCGTCAGAACCAGCAAAGCGTAGCCCTTGCCGAAGATGTCGTGGGCCGTGCGCCGGACGGGAAGGACGTGCAGCACTCCGACCGGATCGCCCATGGCGTCCCTCAGCGGCAAACTGCAGGCCGTATCGCCGCCCGGCGTGCCCAGAGCCTCAAGCCGTTGCGACAGGGCATCATTGGCCGCGCGGTCGGCGAGGGCCAACCGCCCGCCGGCGCGCAGGCCGATCTGTTCTGACATTGCCTGAACGAGATCGTTGGCCTCCACCACCCGACCGCCGTCGTCCAGCACGAGGGCAGGCAGGCGCAGACCCGTCAGGGCCTCGGCCGCCCCTTCCGCCCGCTGCAGACCCAGCCGGGCGCTGATCAGGGCGCTGCGGGCCAGATGGGGGCGCAGGACGTCGAGGCGGGCCAAATGCTCCGGCTCGATCGGGCCGCGCTCCAGCGCCCGCTCGATGCTGAACACGATGTTGTCGCCGCTGGGGATGCGAAGGCCCGTGCCCGCCGACCAGCCCAGACCGCGCGGCCGGAAGAAGTCGCGATAGATGGGGTCGGCGCCCATCTGCTCCTCGGTCCAGAAGTCCTGCTCAGTGAAGAAGCCGGGCTCACCGGCGTTCATGATGCAGACCCGACGGCTGCATCGTGTCAGCCAGCCGTCCGCGACATATTCGGCGAAGACGTCGCGAACCGTCTCTGACGCGGTCCAGTGCAAGGCCTTGCGCGCCGAGAACAGAAGCCCGCCTTCGGCCTCGATCATGGCCGCGATCTCGTCAAGCACCGCGGGCCACAGCTCGGGGACCACGGAACTTTCGTAGATGCGATCGATCAGGTCGGCGTCGGTCGGCAAGGCGCTTCTCCCACGCCCCATCTGACGACGTTCTGCGTCAGCCGTAAAGGTCGAGACCCGTCAGACGAAACGACGCCGTTGCACCATCAACGCCGCCCCGCCCGCCAGCGTCAGGCCGAGCAGGATCATCGCCCATTCGGACAGGGTCGGGACGGGATCAGGTGTCGTGACGCTGAGCACGACGTCATCGATGCCGATCACGTTGGCGCTGCCCGAGTTGGCCGGGTTGCTGGCGCGCGCCCGGATGCGAACGGTCTGGCCGGCATAGGCTGTCAGGTCCACCGGGGCGGCCAGAGGCGCGAACGCGCGTGTCGTATTGCGATTGACGGACGGCTGGATGTTCACCAGCACCACGCCGGCGGGCGTCGTCACGTCGATCCGGCGCGTTTCCGTGCCGTCCTGGGCGTTGCTGCCGGTCAGCGCGTACCTCATGGTTAGACTGGCAGCCGTCGCGGACGCGGGGATCGCGATGTCCTGGTAGAGATCGCAGTCGACTGCGGCCTGACCCTGATCGTTGAGATAGCCCCAGGTCGAACCACTGTCGATGGCGAGATCGGCGGCCCCCAGACCGCCAGTCACGGCGCCGCCGGACGCCGGACAGCTGAAGGTCCACCCGTTGGTATTTCCGGTCTGGAAGTCGCCGTTGACGACGCCGTTGGCCGTCGCGGCCAAGGCCGCCGTAGCCGTGGCGGCAAGCAGGCCGAGCGCGAGTGCGCCGCCGTTGAAACGCCTCATGAGAACCCCCGAAGATCCGAGTCTGCGACCCTTTGACTTTCCTCAAATCTAGCGTCGCGAGCACGGCTGGATCATCGAACTTCTTGTATTCCCATCCCAAAGATTTGAACGGCCGTCCGCTCCCTACCCCTCCGGAGCGAGCATCTCCCGGTCGGCGCGAAGCAGCCGGCGGTAGTGGCTGGGGGTCATGCCGTAGCGGGCGCGGAAGGCGCGGCTGAGGTGGGCGGCGTCGGCGAACCCGAAGCGGTGGGCCATCAGCCCCACGGCCTCGTCGCGTTCGGGATCGGCCAGGGCGGCGCGGCTGCGCTCCAGCCGCCGGGTCAGGATATGGGCGCGGACCCCGCCTCCGGTCTGGAAGGCCGCGAACAGCCGCCCGCGCGAAACGCCCAGAACCTGAGCAATCTCCTCAACCCCCAGGTCGCGCGAGGCCAGCCTCAGGTCGATCATTTCCTCGGCCCGGCGCCTGAGCCGAAGCGCCCGCGAGACCGGATCGGCGCGGGGAGGCCGGACCGCCGACAGGGCGACCGCCAGTGTCTCCAGGAACATGCGCCCCAGACGGTCAGCCTGTTCCGCGTCGATGTCTTCCAGCATCTCGGCGACCTGTTCGGCCAGGGCGAAGGCAAGGGCCGCCCCCCTCTGCGGAACCACCAGCCCGTGCAGATCGCCGATGGGGCCGAACCATTCCACCGCCAGCTCACGCGCCAGCACCAGATTATACGTCAGGCTGCCGGTGGAGACATGCAGCGACGGTCGGGCCAGGTCGTGGAAATGGAAGGTTCCGGGCGTCTCGTGGAATCGACGCCCGTCGAAATCTCCCCTGGCCTCGCCCGTCTTCATCATGCTGATGATGATGGGATCGAAGTCGGAGCCGCGGATGTCGACAAGCCGCCGCTCCCAGCGCATGGCAGTGATCTCGACGCGGGCGAACATGACAGGCCCCAGCTGACCCGACACCCAGCGGGTGTCGAAGGGCTCAGTCGGATCGGTGCGATAGATGGGTTGGGTGCGCGGCCAATCGCGCAGTAACCACGCGCGATAGCGTTCGTCCGCCGGCAGGTCGTCAGTAGTAAAGCGCAAGAGGGGGATGACGTCGCGCTCGACCGGGACGGGCGTCTTCGGATAGCGGGAACCTGCGGTCATTCCGACACTCATCGCTACGCGCTCGGAAGAGCAGCGATACGTCTGATTCGTCTCGGGAAAAAGATCGTTACCGTACGCAGTCCACGCACCCGTCAGCCGTAAAGGTCGCCCAGATAGACGCGGCGCACTTCCGGGTCGTGGATGACCTCGTCGGCAGTGCCTTCGAACAGGACAGACCCGTTCGAGATGATCGAGGCGCGGTCGATGATGTCCAGCGTCTCGCGGACATTGTGGTCGGTGATCAGGACCCCGATGCCTTCCCCGGCCAGATAGCGGATGACCTGACGGATGTCGGCGATGGCCAGGGGGTCGATGCCGGCGAAGGGTTCGTCCAGCAGCATGAAGGAGGGCTCGGACGCCAGG
>CAMLNY010000042.1 GCA_946481405.1 uncultured Brevundimonas sp.
GCCAGGCCTCGATGCCCTCCTGGTCGTACTCGCTGGCCTTCACCGTGCGCTCGAGCGCCTTGATGATGACCCCGGTGTAGAGGTTGAGGCCGCTGGCCACGCAGTTGTTGGCCGCGTTGGTCACCCGCGGATCGGCCGGGTTGTTGGTCTCGAGCGGCTGGCGCTCGATGTTGCCGCCCTGGACGATGTAGGTCGAGATGTCCTTGTAGAAATAGGCGAAGGACAGCAGGGACTCCGGCGCGAAATACCATTCGACCGACAGGTCGTAGGTGTTGGCGCGGTACGGCTCCAGATCGACATTGCCCAGCGAGGCTGAGGGGTTCGGAGCCGTCGCGGCGCTGAGGGTGTAGACCGGGACCAGGTTGGTGATGGGCGGACGCGCCATGACCTTGGCAGCCGCGAAGCGGATCTGCAGGTCCTCGATCGGCTCGAACGCGAGGTTCAGCGACGGCAGGGTGTCGTCGTATTCGTTGGAGCCGGGCGTGGCGACCGGAAGGTTGTTGATGTTCGAGTAGCCCATGGCCTCGAGCTCGGTCTTGACCTGCCGCACGCCGACGTTGCCGCGGAACGGAACGCCGAACAGGGTCGTGTCCCAGTCGACCTGCGCCCAGTAGCCGGTGTCGGTTTCCTTGACCTCGCGGAAGTTGGCGAACGCCGAGGGATTCTCGAGACCCAGCAGGCGGAAGTCGCCGCCGGCCACCCCGGTGTTGCAGTTGCAGTCCCACCGATAGATGTTCCGCAGCGCTTCCAGATCGGGAATGATCCACGACGTCGCCGAGCCGGTGGGCAGGTCGAGGTTGCGCCCGAACCCGGTCAGCAGCTGCGTGACCGACGACATCGCCGTTCCCGCCGGGAGGGCGGGCGCGTCGTTGACGTTGTTCAGGCGGCTGTAACCGGTCCCGGTCGAGGTGTATTCCTTGCGGCTCAGACCACCCTTCACGGTAAGGACGTCGTTGAGGTTCCACTCGAACGCGCCTTCGGCCGTGTCGTAGACATTGGTCTGGTAGCTGGTCGAAAGACGCAGCTCGGACCGCAGAAGACCCGTCGGTCCCGTGATCGTCCAGGCGTTGGCGTCGGCGACGTTGAAGCCGTAGTTGATCAGCGGCAGGTCGTGATTGTCGCGGAAGTCCCAGCTGTATCCGGCGATGTTCTGGCGGTCGATGATCGCATTGACCTGAAGCGGGTTGGCGAACTCCGACTTCGAACGACCGACCGTTCCGGAAATCCGGAAGGTGTCGGTGAACTCGTGTTCCAGGGCCAGGGTGTTCTGGGTGTATTCGGTCTCGAGCACGTCGAAGCGGTTCTCGGTCCGCAGGTCGACGTCGTTGAAGCGGGCATAGACCATCTCGCCCGTGACCGGATCGACGACCGTCTCGATGATGTCGACCTCGGGTTTGCCGCCCTGGGAGGCGTTGCGGCTGAAGGACCAGGCTTCGAGGAAGTTCTCGCGACGGGTCGATTCCAGCTTGGAATACAGGCTGTCGAAGGTCAGCAGCGTCCGGCCGTCGGCGGGGCGCCACTGGAGGGACAGGGTCGCTCCGGTGCGTTCCTGCTCGTGGGTCAGACGACCGTAGCGAGGAATGCGGGGATGGTAGACCACGCCCGCCGAGCCCGCCCCGCCCGGCAGGGCCGTCGGGTTCTGGAAGCCGTTGTCGCCGCTCGCCGGGCCCCAGCGCACCGAGGAGAAGCCCTCTTCGATGGAGTCCTTTTCGCTGAAGGCCAGAGAGGCCAGCGCGCCGAACTGTCCGTCGAACCAGGTGTTGGAGGCCAGCACGGCGTAGCGCGGGCTCCAGGACTCGGACAGGTCGTTGTAGCCGCTCTGGACGGAGCCGGCGGCGGTGAAGCCCTGATAGTCGAACGGGCGGCTGGTGCGCAGATCGACGGTGGCGCCCAACGAGCCTTCCTCGACCTCTGCGGAGGCCGTCTTCCGCACCGTGATGTTGTTGAACAGTTCCGAAGCGAAGACATTGAAGTCGAAACCCCGGCCGCGGTTCGCGCCGCCGGAGGAGTCGGTCGCCGACGTCGTGGCCTGGGCCTCGATGCCGTTGATGCGGGTCCGCGTGAAGTCCGGGCCCAGACCCCGCACGGTGATCGAACGGCCTTCGCCCGCGTCGCGATCGATAGAGACGCCGGGAATCCGCTGGATCGACTCGGCGAGATTGGTGTCGGGGAAGTCCGCGATGTCTTCGGCCGAAATCGCGTCCACGACACCGGCTTCGCGCCGCTTGATGCTCAGGGCCGCGGCCAGACTGGCGCGGAACCCGGTGACGACGACTTCGTCAACGGTGGTCTCCTCCTGGTCCGGCGCAGGCGTCGTCTGCGCCTGTACGGAGGTCGCGACGGTCAGCGCGACGAGCGAAACGCCCATAAGGCAGGAATCGCGCAGCAGTTTTCTGGCGGTCATCTTGAAGTCCCTTCCCTTGATCCTTCCGGACTCTGCGGTCCCTGCCGGATCGGCTTCCCCTAAGGCCGGAATCCCAACTTGTGATACCGGTGTCATACAGGCTCGCACGATGCGGCGGCCGTGGCAACAAAAAGGCAGACACCGGTGTCAAACCCGGTTTAGCTTCCGGCGAGCCCGACGCAGATCGGCGCCCAGGGAGTTCCAATGTCCATTGTCCAGCGCGCCGTCGCCGCCTTCCTCGCCACCACCCTGGCGGCGGTGCTCGCCTCACAGGCCGTTGCCCAGGAGGAGGCCCGACCGTCCGACGGCCTTCTGTTCCACCTCAGCGCGGACACGTCCCTGACGGCCGACTTCGCCGTGGGGCAAGGGGTTCCGACCTTCGCCGACAGGATCGCCTTGAGGCCGGAGGGCGGCGTGAGCGGCGGCTATGTCGAGGGCACGGACGATCAGCAGCTGGCCTGGAGCGCGCCCGGCAACATCTTCGCCGCGCGAGGCACGGTCGCCTTCGACTGGCGGGCGCGCTACGCCGCCGGTCCTACCCCCTTCGTTCTGTTCAGGGTCGGGTTCGCCAACCATTCCAGCTGGGACATGACGTTCCTGCGGATCGACTGGAACGGCCAAGGCTTCGATGCCTTTGTCACCGACAACAACCTGGCCCGGGTACGTGTCTCCTACGATCTGCCCGCAGAATTGCCCGCCGACCGCTGGACCCACATCGCCTTCAGCTGGGACGAAGACGAGGGCGTCGTGCTCCGCCTGGACGGCCGTAGGGTCGCCGCGACGCGAACCGCCGCCGTCCTCGACGCAGCGCTGGACCAGTTCGGCACGGCTGGCCGCATCGTGTCCCCGATCCAGGTCCACAGCCGATACAGTTTCACACGCGGGTCGGACTACGACGATCTGAGGATCTACGACCACGCCCTGTCGGACGCCGAGGCCGGGGCTCTGGCATCCCGCGCCCCTGCGCGGCCGCCGTCCGCCCCGACGGTCTCGGCGCCGGCCGCGGATTGGCGAGCCGCCTGGGATCGGCGCTTCGGCTTCGACCAGGGGTCCTCCCCTTATCTCGCGGACCCGATCACCCGCATTCGCCGGGTCGAGTTCACCGAGCAGCGCGACATCGCCCAGCGCCTCTGGAAGGGCAACGACGGCGTGCGCGAGACGACCTGGCCCGGCGTCTACAACCGCTCGCGGATCGCGGGCCGCAGCGACTATTTCATCCTGCCGGACTGGAACGTCTATTCGATGAGCGGCCGTTCGGCGACGTGGTTCCTGCCGGACGAGCCGTGGAACCATGTCGAGATCCAGGGCGCCGCCTATGGCCGTCTGTCGTCGGTCGACGCGCGCATCGACGCCAGCCGTGTCATCGACGAGACGGCGCCGCGGACCTTGGCGAGCCGTGCACGAGGAGCCGAGCGAACGACGAACCGCGTCGAGACGCACCAGGGCGGCGCCGTCCGCTTCACCAACACCGACCAGGAAACCCCGATTCAGGAGATCGGCGTCTATAACGTCACGGCCGGAGACCTCCCGGCCAGCATCGGCGACTACGCCTATGTCGTGCGCGCCGGCGTCGAGCCCAGCTATGTCGCCACCGACCCGCTGTCGACCTTCATCGCCGGTCGGTATCCGGTCGAGGAGCGCGACACCCTCGCCGCCATACCCGCCACCGCACCGATGGCGCCGCGCAGCACGGCCCTGACCGGCGACCGGCCTCTGGCCCACATCGTGGTCCCGATCGACTTCCGTCGGGGGCGTCCCGGCGGCCCGCTGATCCGCAACGTACCGACGCTCAGCTTTCAGGAAGCGGGAGGACTGGACGGCATCGTGCTGGATATTCCGGCGATCAACACCACGCCGGGCAGCGATGGCCTGATCTCGCTGAACATTCGGGTCAAGGACCCGCTGTGGCCGTTGCGCGATCTTCTCGACGTCAATGTCTCGGTGCGGCCGGGCGAGGCGCGCACCGTCTTCCTCGACACGCGCGACCGGATTCTGGACGACGACCACAGCCTTTATCTCACCGTCGCGGCCTCGAGCCCGGATTTCCAGGCCTCGGCTCTCGACGGCATGGGCGTGCGGATGATCTTCAAGACGCGCGACGCGGCCCGTCCCGAGCATGTCGCCGATCGCCTGATGCAGATCAAGGACAGCTACGGCTTCCTCGTGGAGGAGCGCCAGATCACCCGCGACCTGGCCCTGTTCAACCAGTTCTATCTCGACCTCACCGACCTGCTTCGCATCGACCCGGAGAACGTCGAGGCTCGCGCCTACTGGAGCGAGTGGAACGCGTCCCAACCCCTGCCAGCATTCACCCAGCCCACGCCGCCGCCCGGCGTGCCGCTCTGGGCCTTCCGCCAGGTTGAGGACCTCAGGCTGGTCCGCCAGTTCGTCAACTGGTGGATCGACAACCGTCAGATCGAGGGCGAGTTCGGCGGCGGCATCTCCGACGACACCGACATGACCAACCAGTGGGTCGGCCCTGCCCTGATGGGTGTCGACCCCGACAAGCTGAACGCCTCCCTGCTGGCCCTGATCGACGCCAGCTATCGCAACGGCATGTGGACCGACGGTCTCGGGACGATCCAGACCGACGAGCTTCATGTCTATGAGGAGGGCGTCAACGCCATCAGCCAGGCGGCGCTGCTCAATCGCGGCGATCCCCTGACGCTGGAACGGCTGATGGCGACCGCGCGCCGCTACGACGACCTGACCGAGGTCAACGCCGCCGGCCACCGGCACATCGTCTCGTCCTATTTCTCGGGCTCCATGATCGCCCGCGATACGCCGTGGGACTGGTCCAAGGCTCAGTCGTACCTGATCCTGCACCCGGGACTCGCGTTGGTGGACTACAATGGGTCGCCCCGGCTCCGATCGCTGATGCTGGAGCTGGCCGACGGCTATCTCGCCCACGGCGCGCCCGGCGCGGACGGGACCGTCAACTGGCCCGCCGACATCAACTGGACCACCGACGCCCAGCGCGGCTCCGGCATCGGCCCGACCAATATGCTCCTGTGGTCGGCCTTCCGCTGGACCGGCGACCAGAAGTATCTCGCTCCGATGGGCACGCCGCAGGCCCCGACCGGCTTTGGCGGCGTCAGCAGCGACATCGGCCGCGATGTCGGCATGCCGGAGCTCAACCAGCGTTTCGTCACGGCGGCCGCACGACCGGACGCTTCGGGCGACACGCTCACCTTCGCCGCTGCAGAGACGGGCGATCGCAGCTTCCTGGAGCGGCTCTACGCCAATGAGATCCACGCGGGCTCCATCCGGATGGGCATGATGACCGAGGACCACTGGTGGTCCGACCGGGTCGAGATACCGTCCGACCAGCTGCAGCGCGCCCGCCTCGGCGGCGTCGCCCATGCACGCAACCGTCTGGTGCCGGGCAACCGGATCAGCTGGCGGTTCGAAGATCCGGAAGACGCCCTGCGCATCGCCGTCCTCGTGCGTGAACCGGACGAGCGAGAAGTCGCTGGTGTCGTCGTCTGGAACATGGCGTCCGGGCCCGTCCACGCCACGATCGGCGGGGGGCAGATCACGCCCGGACAGTGGCGCATGACCCGGGGCGCGGACGCGGATGGCGACGACCGGCCCGACTCGGGCGAGACCGCGACCGTCTCGTTCGGACCGGGCGAGGCCCTGCCGGTCACCCTCGCGCCGGGCGCGACTGTGCTGGAGTTCGCCCTCTCCGAAGCCGGGCCGGAGATGGCGAGGCGTCCGGACGTCGGCATCGGTGCGGCGGACGTCGTTCGACGCGGCGGCCGCCTGATGGTCACGGTTCACAGCCTGGGCGGAGTCGCCTCGCCCGCCGGCACGGTGATCCTGGAAGGGCCGGACGGGGCGACATTGGCCTCGACGCCGTTCGGCGCCCTCGCCGCCCCGGACGATCTGCAGCCCAAGACCCAGACCGTCGGGCTACGTATGCCCCGCAACGTTCCGAACGGCGCGCGCGTGAGGCTGATCCTTGACGGAGCCCCGGCCGAGATCAGCGCCTCGAACAATGCGGCCGCGATCGATCCGGACGCGAACGGCGGCTAACCTCAGCCGGCAGGCGGGATGGTTCACATTCCGTGGGATACGTCCTAAGGCGCTTGCCGGAGGCGAATACCGACCGATGGGTAGTATCTCGAGAGAGATGGCCGAATGGCCTGGTGTCGGGACCCGCGATACGGCGGGCAAGCGCGACGCCGTTCTGACCGCGGCG
Source organism: uncultured Brevundimonas sp. (assembly GCA_946481405.1). Next base: position 6,609 of record CAMLNY010000042.1, read on the forward strand.
GCGGCGGCCTTCGTCCAGGACGGATTCGGCGCGACCTCGATCGACGACATCGCGGCCCGCCTGGGCGTGTCCAAGCCCACGATCTACTACTACGCCGGCTCCAAACAGGATCTTCTGGGCGCCTGCTTTTCCGTTGCCCTCGACGCCTATTCCGACGCGGTCGAGGTGGGGGCCGTCTCAGGCGTCGACGGCCGGTCGCGCCTCCATGAGGTGGTTCGCGCCTACATCTTCATCACCACTACCGTGTTCGGGCGATGCCTGCACCGCGTGCCGGACCATGAGCTGACCCCCGACGTCCGGGATCGTCTGCGCGCCGTCAAACGCAAGGTCGACGCCCGAATTCGCGACCTTCTCCGCGAAGGCGTGCGCGACGGCTCCGTGCGAACGGCGGACGTCAGAATGTCCACCTTCGCCATCTCGGGGGCGATGAACTCCATCGCCCAATGGTACAGTCCGGATGGCAAGCTGACGCCGGACGAGATTTCGGAAAGGCTGTGGGACAGCTTCTTCGAAGGTCTGCGGCCCCGTTGACCGTGGGCGCCCCATCGGTCATGTAACTCTACTCGTCGGTAGGAAAACCATGAAAGCCATCCTCGAACAGCTGGAAGCCCGCCGCGAAGCCGCGCGGAAAGGCGGCGGCGACGCCCGCATCGCCTCGCAGCATGCCAAGGGTAAGCTGACCGCCCGCGAGCGGATCGAGGTTCTTCTGGACGAGGGCTCCTTCGAAGAGACCGATATGTTTGTGGAGCACCGCTCCCACCAGTTCGGCATGGAGAAGCAGCGCGTCCCCGGCGACGGCGTGGTCACCGGCAGAGGGACTATCGGCGGTCGCCTGGTCTATGTCTTCTCCAAGGATTTCACCGTCTTCGGCGGCTCTCTTAGCGGCGCGCATGCGGCCAAGATCGTTAAGCTCCAGACCATGGCCCTGACCAACGGCGCCCCGATCATCGGTCTGTTCGACGCCGGCGGCGCCCGCATCCAGGAGGGCGTCGAAAGCCTCGCCGGCTATGCCGACATCTTCCTCCAGAACACCCTGGCCTCGGGCGTCATTCCCCAGATCAGCGTGATCATGGGGCCGTGCGCCGGCGGCGACGTCTATTCCCCG
>CAMLNY010000043.1 GCA_946481405.1 uncultured Brevundimonas sp.
TGTGCCGGGTCGCGATGAACAATATGGGCGCCGGCAACGCCGAGGTGGACGCCAGGATCACCGCCTTCCTGGACGAGCTGGCCGCTGGTCCGTCCTGAACTCACCCTTTTGGCAGGCCCGACCAGACGCAAAAGGGCGGCTCTCTATTGTTTGGAAAACATACTATTTGATCTCAAGCGTAAATCCTGCATAGTCGGCGAAACAAGTCAGGCTCCGGGCAACAAAGCACCGGGGTCGAAAGGGGAGGAAGACATGAACACCAAACGCCAGAGGTCCCTCTACGCCTGCGCATCAGCCCTCGCCCTGGCGATCGCCGCGACGACGGCCGCGTCCGCAGCGTCAGCCCAGACGGCTGCGGCTCAGCCTCAGGAAGACGAGGCCACCGATGTCGGCGACATCGTGGTCACCGGCACCAGCTGCCGCGGCGTCGCCGCCGCCGGGTCGCCCACCGTCGGCGTCGATCGCGAGGACATCACGGCCAGCGGCGCGAGCAACGCCGGCGACGCGACCCGTCTTCTGCCCCAGGTCCTGAACATCGGCGCCGACGAAAGCCGCAGCACCTTCAGCGGCGGGGCCCAGGATGCGGCGGCCAACTCCACAGCTCTACGCAGCGCCAACCTGCGCGGCATCGGCCCGGAAGCGACCCTGTTGCTGCTCAATGGCCGTCGACTGGCGCCGAACGGCATCCTCAAGGCGCTGGGCGACCTCGATCAGATCCCGTCGGCCGCGCTTCAACGCATTGAAGTCGTCACCGACGGCGCCTCTGCCATCTATGGCTCCGACGCCGTGGCCGGCGTGGTCAACCTTATCACCCGCAAGAACTTCGACGGCGCGGAGACAACGCTGCGCTACGGGTTCGCGGATCAGGTGGACCAGTTCCAGTTCAGCCAGACCTACGGACGCTCCTGGGACGGCGGCGGGCTGTTCTTCACCTATGAGCACAACGAACGCTCCAACCTGTCCGGAGCGGATCGCGCCTTCGCCAGCCAGAACCGCACGGCGCGTGGCGGCACCGACGCCCGCCCGTTCACGGCCGCGCCCGGCAATGTCGTCTTTAACGGCGTGCGGTACGGTCTGCCGAACACCAACGGCGTGGGCGTCACCTCGGCCCAGCTTTCGACGACGGCCAATCGCTATGACGAGGCAGCCTTCGCAGACATCCTCCCCGAGCAGCAGCGCGACACGGTGATGTTCAATATTCGCCAGCGGGTCGCCGACCGACTTGAGCTCTGGTACGAAGGCTTCCTGACCAAGCGGGACTATGTCCTGGCGGCCCCGCCGGCCCTGTTCAGTCTTTCGGTGCGCAACACCAACCCTTGGTTCGTGGGCCCCGCAGGCGCGACGGCTGTCACGGTCGAGTATCGCCTCGCCGACGACGACGATCCCAACTCGGTGGGTTTCGAGAACGCCCAGCAGAACGCCGTGGGTCTGAACATCGATCTGGACGGCGACTGGCGCGTAGCCGCATACGCCCAGCACAGCATGAGCCGTGGCTTCCAGGATCGCCGCAACGTCATCAACAACGCCGCCCTGACTGCGGCGCTCGCCTCGACCAGCACGGCGACCGCCTTCAACCCGTTTGGGAACGGCACGTTCAACCGCACGAACAACGCCGCGCTTCTGGACATCATCGACGCCAATCGGGCCACTCACGGCACGAACATCACGATGGATCTGTCGGTGAAGGCCGACGGTCCCCTGTTCGAACTGCCCGGCGGCACAGTGCGGATGGCCATCGGCGGCGAGTTCCACGACAACAGCTTCCGCCAGTTCCTGAACGCGACGAATGTGCTGGCGAGCGGCGCTTCGACGTTCAAGAACGTCTTCAACTCACGCACCATCTCTTCGGTGTTCGGCGAAGTGTTCGTGCCGCTGGTCGGTCCGGGCAACGCCATGCCGATGGTCGAGCGCCTCGAGCTGTCGGTCGCGGGTCGGTACGAGGACTATTCCGACTTCGGCGACACCTCGAACCCGAAGGTCGGCATCATCTATTCGCCCGGTTTCGACCTGAACCTGCGCGCCACCTACGGCACGTCATTCCGGGCCCCCTCGCTGATTGACGGCGCCGACCAGATCAAGAACATCTTTGTCCAGAACATCACGGATCCGACCTCTTCCACGGGTACGACCCGGGGCCTGTTCACCAACGGCGGCAACAGCCAGCTGTCGCCCGAAACGGCCACGACCTGGTCCTACGGGCTCGACTGGGCGCCTCGGTTCCTGGACGGCTTCAACCTGTCGGTCAGCTACTTCAAGGTCAAATACGAGAACCGCATCGATGTCGCTCCGGGCAACGCCCTGGCCCAGGGATCCGTCTACGCCAATCTGATCAGGCGTCGTCCCGCAGCCTCCGACGTCGCCGGCAACGCAGCCTTCGATGCCTTGGTGGCGTCCATGTTCGCCAGCCCGGACCTGCAGAACCCGATCGAGCCGGTTTCGAACATCAACGTGCTTCTCGACGGTCGTCGCCAGAACCTCGGCAGCCTGAACCAGGACGGCGTGGATGTGGCGGCCAGCTACGCTTTCGACACCGACTTCGGCGACTGGCGGGTCGGTCTCGACGTCGCCAAGGTCCTCACGGTGGAGCGCCAAGGCGCCGCAGGCCTGCCCACGGTGGATGTGCTGGACACCATCGGCAACCCGGTAGATCTGCGGGTTCGCGGTTCGCTGGGTTGGCGTCTGGGCGGCTGGTCGGCCAACGCATTCGCCAACTACACCGACAGCTATCTCAACACCGCCATCACGCCCAACGTCCAGGTCGACAGCCTGACGACCTACGACCTCACCGCGTCCTACGTCTTCGAAGGCGACGGTCTGACCAACGGCGTGCGCGTGTCGGTCAACGCCATGAACGTTTTCGACGAGGACCCGCCGATCGCCCTGAATGGCACCTTCTCCTGGGACAGCCAGGGGGCTTCGGCGCTCGGTCGGTTCATCTCGTTCGAGATCTCCAAGAGTTGGTAGCCTGCGGATTTCCGAGAGTTCAGTAGCCGATTCCCATCCTGTCTGAGCAAACCTAGCGGCGAACCGTCTCCTGACCGGTTCGCCGTCTTTCTTTCAGAGCCCGCCCATGCTCCGCTTCCTGTCCGCGTGCCTCACCGTGCTGGCGCTGTCGCTCCCGCCCCTAGCCGCCAGGGCGCAGGCGCCGGCGCCCTCGACCTTCAACAGAGGCCCGGCGCCGGCGGAATACACCGAACAGGTCGCGACCTCCTTCTATCTGCCCATGCGCGACGGCACGCGGATCGCCGTGTCGCTGCACCGTCCCTCGGTGAACGGCGTGCCGGTCAGCACGCGCCTGCCCGTCATCTGGCACGCCGCGCTGGACATCGAGGCGGCAGGCACGCGGGCGACCACTGGCGCGCCCGGAGGTCCCGGCGACCGTTCGCCGCTCAGCGACCTGACGCGCCAGGGCTACGTCGTCGCCATCGTCGCCCGGCGCGGCAACGGCGCCTCCTTCGGGACCCGCCGCGGCTACGAGGACTTCACCGAAAGCTTCGACGCCTACGAGATCACCGAGTGGCTGGCGGCACAGCCTTGGTCAACGGGCGACATCGGCATGTACGGCTGTTCGAACACCGGCGAGGCGGCCATGCATACTATCACCGCGCGCCCGCCTCACCTGAAGGCCGTTTTCGCCGGCTGCTTCGCCTGGGACCGCTACGACGGTCATACGCGCGGCGGCATCATCGGCCCGACGCGCTCTATCGAAGACGACATGCGCGCCGTGCCGGTGCAGGGCGACGAGGATCGCATCCTTCTGCGTCAGGCCGTCGAGGAACACCAGGCGTCGACCAACCTGCTGGCGCTGATGCAGTCCATGCCTTACCGCGACGGCTGGTCGCCGCTGGTCATGGCCAAATTCTGGGGCGAGGTCTCGATCGGGGCCTATCTCAGCCAGGTGAAGGCGTCCGGCGTGGCCCTCTATATCCAGGGCGGCTGGTACGACGATTTCCGCACCGAAGGTCTCATCGCCCTGGCCAATCTGCCGGGTCAGGCCCGCATCATCATCGGACCCTGGCGCCACTGTCTGAACCCCGGCTTCGATCTGCGAGCCGAACAGGTCCGCTTCTTCGACCACTACCTGAAGGGCAGGGACACCGGTATCGATCGCGACGACCCCGTCCGGTATTTCACCATCGGCGCACCGGCGGGACAGGAATGGCGCACGGCCGAGGCATGGCCGCTGGCCGGTACGGACTATCAGCGGCTGTTCCTGACCGGAGCGGCGCTGGACGCCAGCGAGACCGCCACGAAGACAGCGCGCCCCGTCGCCGTCGACTATGCGCCGACCTGCCCGCCCGATCCGGTCCAGCCGAATTTCGGCCCCTTCGTCCAGCCGTGCCACCCTGCGACCGGCAGCGCGGCTTTCATCGGCCGCCGCTTCCCGCGCGACACCGAGGTGACCGGCGACCCGATCATCGACCTATGGGTCTCATCCACCGCGCCCGAACAGGCCGTCTTCGCATACCTCGAAGACGTCGCTCCGGACGGGACGATCACCGTGATCAGCGAAGGTCGCCAGCGCGCTTCCCTGCGCAAGGTCGTGAACGCGCCCTGGAATTCCATGGGTACGCCGTGGCGGCGGTCATGGGCGGAGGATTATGAGCCGTTGGTCGCGGGCGTCCCGGTCAAGGTCTCCTTCGATCTGCTGGCCGTATCCTACGTCTTCAAGGCCGGTCACCGACTGCAGGTAAGCGTCAGCGGCTCCGATCCCCGTGAGCGCGTCCGCACCGAAGTCTCCCCTGCCCCGACCCTGACGATCCACTCGGGCGGCGACATGGCGTCCAGCATCGTCATTCCGTTTCAACCGACCGCCCGGTAGGACTCCGAGCCATGGCGCCCTTCAAGCTCTACATGACCGGCGACCTCGTTCTGGACGAGCCCAACGCCGACTTCCCCGCCCCCGCCAGTGATCCGGAGAACCTGCGCGCGATCGGACGCGCCGGCTTCCAGATGGCCAGCCTTGCCGGCAACCACATCCACGACCGTGGCGGCGAAGGCATCGCGGACACCATCGCCAACCTGTCCGAGCAAGGCGTCGTCTGCGCCGGAGCCGGCCTGACGCTCGCGGAAGCGAGGCAACCCGCCCTGACCACACGCACAGGCAAACGCATCGGCCTCCTGAGCTACAACTGCGTCGGTCCGCGCGAAGGGTGGGCCGGGCCGAAGAACGCCGGTTGCGCCTACATCAAGATCATCAGCCACTACGAGCCCGAGGGGGCAAACCCCGGCGGGCCGCCCAAGGTCTACACCTTCGCCGACCCAGCGACGATTGAGGCCATGCAGGCTGATATCGAAGCCCTGCGCGCGCAGGTCGACGTCCTCGTCGTCGCCTTGCACAAGGGCGTCGTCCATACGCCCGCGCATGTCGCCATGTACGAGACCGCCGTGTCGCGCGCCGCGATCGACGCGGGCGCGGACATCGTCATCGGCCACCACGCCCATATCACCCGCGGGGTCGAGATCTGGCGCGGCAAGCCGATCTTCCACGGCCTCGGCAACTTCGTCACCGTGACCCGCGCGCTGTCCGTCGAGGGCAACAAGAGCCCGGAACGGCGCGCCTGGGCCGAGCGTCGCAAGATCCTGTTCGGGTTCGAGCCAGACCCGGACTACCCGCTCTATCCGTTCCACCCGGAGTCCAAGAATGGCATGATCGCCGCCTGTCACATCGATGAGGACGGGACGATCAGTCCGGGCTTCCGGCCATTCTGGATGCTGCCGACGGGCCAGCCCCAGCCGCTGGGCAACGACGCCCAGGGCCGCGCCGTCGCCGACTACATCGCCGATATCACGCGGCGCGCGGGCTTCAGGACACGGTTCGAATGGGACGGCGACCGCGTGGTGTTCGCGGCCGCCTGAGGCGTCCTATTCGAGGTTCTTGCGTGCGACGCTCCACCGCGTATCGAGGCATAGCCGACAATCAGCGCCGCTGAAGGTCTTCCCGGCCTCGGCGTCTCCGAGCAGACGCCAGTCCAGCCAGTCGCCCATCACCTGACCGTACTCGCCGCCGCGCGGTTCACGATAGGTGCCGCCGTGCCCGGTCGCGATGTCGCCGTGGAAGATCGGCACGCCCTCGATCGCTGCGAAGTCCAGGATCGCGTTCGGTTGGGCCTGATCGGTCGGGCCGCCCGTGATGTAGAGCATCGGCGCGTGAAGACGCTTCAGATCATCGACCCCGGCCGGCCGATAGCTGCGACCCGTGCGCGTGTTGTCCGCAGGAGGCGTGCGGATGATCCCGCTGTTGCCGATGATGGCCGTCGCCACACGGGGATCATCGGCCGCCGCGATCGCCTGCAACCCACCGCAGGAGTGGCCCATCACCGCGATCCTGTCCGTCGCGATCCGGCCCTCGAACCGGCCGCCCGCCACGTCGTTCTGGGCAATGCCCCAGTCGATGGTCTCGAGCAGCTGCGCCGTCCGGTTCTGGAGCACGTCCGGCACGCCGGCGCCCGCCGCACGCGGCGTATCGGCTCCCTCGATGATCGGCCCGCCCGCGACCACCAGATAGCCGCGCGACGCCAGCTCGCCCCGGAATTGCGGCGTCCAGTTGCCTATGTTGACGCAGGCCCCGGCGCCATACGCGACCAGCGGTAAGGCGCGACCGGGGGCCGCCATGTCGGCGGGCCGATAGATCGTGTGGTCGGGAAGGGTCGGATCCATCTCCATGACGACCGGATAGGGGCCCGACAGGTCCGGCACCGCCACCGGCGCCGAACTCTGAGGCGGGTTGGGCGTCTGCGACCACGCCGCCCCGGCGCCGCCCAAGGCCATGACGCCGAGAACGGCGAGTGTTGCGGGTTTCATGGAGGCCTCCTTTTTGCGATACGGCCGGGGACGATCAGGTCATGAAACGAGAGCCGCCTCGGGCTCGGGCGGATGGGCGACGGGTTTTCCGGCCAACAGCACGCAGATGACCGAGGCCAGGCCGGACGCGATCAGCAGCACGGCGACATCGCCGGCGCTGCCGGCCAGGAAGCGGCCGGCGAGCCAGGCCCCGACTGCTCCCATGCCGAACTGGGCGAACCCCAGAACGGCCGCAACCGAGCCGCCTCGCCAGCCGGACGCGCCCATGGCTTCGGCCGCGGCGTTCGGGCTCGACAAGCCGTTCATGGAGAAGGCCAGACAAAGCGGAATGACGAAGGCCAGCACCGCGTCAGGCCGCAGACGCACACTGACCAGCAGCAGGACGCAGGCCGCCGCGTTCGCCCGCGTCGACCAGGCCAGGAGCGTGCGGCTGGAATAGCGTCTCAGGAGCACTCGGTTGATCTGCGATCCGGTCAGGACAGAGAGCGATCCGGCGCCGTAGATCCAGCCGAAGGCCGTCGGAGCCACGCCATAGCCGTCGATCAGGAGGTGCGCAGACAGCGCCATGTAGATGAAGGTCCCGGCAGAGACGAACCCGCCGCACAGGACAAAGGCGAACACCCGTCGATCCATCAGGATGGCCAGATAGCCCCGGAACGGATGTTCCGATCTCGCCTGTTCTCTCGTGGCCGCTGAACACGTTTCGCGTAGTCGCAAGAGCACGGCCGCGCCGAGGAGCACGCCGAAGCCGAGCAGGAACCAGAACACGGCGCGCCAGCCGAATCCGGCGATGATCCAGCCGCCCGCCAACGGCGACAGGATCGGCGCCGCTCCGAGGCGAAGGAATTGCTTGGGCGTGCGATGACCGAGG
>CAMLNY010000044.1 GCA_946481405.1 uncultured Brevundimonas sp.
CAGGCCGATGCCGAACAGCAGGGCGAAGATCATGATCGGCAGGATCTGGTTCTCCGACGCCGCCGTGAAGACGTTCGAAGGGATCAGATCGAGGAAGAACTGGCCGAACTGGACGTTCTCGGGCGCCTTCTCGACGATGGCCTGTGCGCCCTCGGCTCCCTGGGCGAGCAGTTGCTGGGCCAGCGCCGGATCGACGCCGTCACCGGGACGGAAGTAGTTGACCATGCCCAGGCCGATCAGGACGGCGATACCCGAGACGACGATGGTCAGAAGCAGGGTCTTGATGCCCGCCCGGCCCAGCGATTTCAGGTCGCCCATCTCGGCGATGCCGACCACGAGGGCCGAGAACAGCAGCGGGATCACCAGCATGAACAGCAGGCGCAGGAAGATCTGGCCGGCCGGGCCGGTGATGTTCGACGTCACCCACTGGACCCAGTAGTCGTCCGGGCCGACGTACTGATTGACGTACAGACCGGCCCCCAGGCCGACCAGGAAGCCAAGAAGCATCAGCCAGTGGAGCGGAATCCCGCCCTTTTTCGTCGTGTCCATTCGTCCCCCGAAAGGCGGCGACCGCGTCGTGGCGGCCTCGCCTGCAGCGTTATCGGACCGGCAGGCCGTAGATCAGGCCGCCCGGTCGAGCGTTCCATTGTGCATTCAACCCGCGGGCCAGGTCGAGAGGCGATTGCGAACCGAGGTTCCGCTCGAAGATTTCGCCGTAGTTGCCCACGCCCTTCACCGCGTCCGCCGCCCAGGATTTCGACAGCCCGAGACGCGGCCCGAAATCGCCCTCCGCACCCAGCAGGCGACGGACCTGGGGCTCGCGCGCGCTCTCGGCCCGTTCCTCGACGTTGGCCTGCGTCACCCCGAGTTCCTCGGCGAGGATCAGGGCGTTCTGGGTCCAGCGGACGATGGCGGTCCACTGTTCGTCGCCGCGCCGGGTCACGGGTCCCAGCGGCTCCTTGGAGATGACGTCCGACAGGATCACGTGTTGCTGCGGATCGGACAGGGTCGTGCGGGCCGCCGCGAGCGCGGAGACGTCGGCGCTGAAGGCGTCGCAGTCCTCGCGACCATAGGCCTGGCGCGCGGCCTCCTCGGTCGGCAGGACGACGGCGCGATAGTCGATGCCGCGGCTGCGGAAATAGTCCTCGGCATTCAGGGCGCTGGTCGAGCCGGCCTGCACGCAGACGCGGGCCCCGTTCAGCTCGGAGGCGCTGTTCAGGTCCAGCGAGCGGCGGACGAGAAAGCCCTGGCCGTCGTAGTAGTTCACCCCGCCGAAGGCGAGCTGCCCCGAGGTGTCCCGCTCCATGGTCCAGGAGGTGTTGCGCCACAGCACGTCGATGCGGCCGTCGGCCAGGGCCTGGAACCGGGTTTCGGCCGTCAGCGGCACGAAACGCACCGCGTCGGCGTCATCGAAGATGGCGGCGGCCAGACCGCGACAGAAGTCCACGTCGAACCCGCGCCACTGCCCGCGATTGTCGGTGAAGGCAAAGCCGACCAGCCCCTGATTGACGCCGCAGTTCAGCCGGCCGCGACGCTTGATGGCCGCCAGCGTCGGGCTTTCGACCGGAGCCGCCGTGGTCTGGGGCGCGCCCGTCGTCGGCTGGACCACGCCGTCCTCGGGATCGGGCTCGTTGCGGCCGCAGGCGGCAAGAAGAGCCAGTCCCGCCAGCCCGAGGAGTCGCATCCAGAAAGCCCCGGCTCGCTCGCCCATGGTCCGTCCCGCATCCGCTGTGACGGCGACTCGCGTCGCCTCTTGCGCCCCCGCCGCTTTAGAGGCCTTTGGAGCCACGTTCGCAACCCGTCGAGGTTCTCATGGATCCGCTTTCCGACCGCACCCGGCTGATCGCATCGGCGACCCGGCGCGGCGGCGGGCGGCGCCCGGTCAATCCGCCGATCGAGCGCGCCTCGACCATGCTGTCCGACGCGGTCGGCGACATGCGCGACGCCCGGCCGGGCCCGGTCTACGGCATCGACGGCACGGCCTCCCAGGACGCCCTGAGGCGCGCCGTCGCCGATCTGGAGGGAGCTGAGCACTGCTGGCTGGCCCCGTCGGGACTGGCGGCGGTCACCTTGCCCCTGCTGGCCCTGACCAAGCCGGGCGACGAGGTCCTGACGACGGACGCCGTCTACGGGCCATCACGGCGCTTCCTGACCCGCTTTCTGGCCGGGCGCGGGGTCACGACCCGGTTCCACAACCCGGAGGCTACCGCCGCCGATGTTGCGGCGATGATGACCGAGCGCACGCGGGTCGTCCTGATCGAGGCGCCGGGCTCGCTGACCATGGAGATGATCGACGTCCCGGCCTTCGCCGCCGCCGCGCGGGCGCGGGGCGTCTACACGATCATGGACAACACCTGGGCGGCGGGGCTGGCGTTCAAGCCTCTGGCGCACGGCGTCGACGTCAGCGTGCAGGCCCTGACGAAATATGCCGGCGGCCACTCCGACCTGATGCTGGGCGCGGTCTGTGCGAGCGGCCCGGTTGTGTCGAAGGCAATAGCGGACACGCATGAAGACATCGGCATTTGCGTCTCGCCCGACGACGCCTGGCTGGCGCTGCGGGGCCTGCGCACCCTGCCGCTGCGCTACGCGGAACAGGCCCGGTCGATGCGTCAGGTGTCGGACTGGCTGGCGGGGCGGTCGGAGGTGTCGCGAGTTCTGCACCCCGCCCTGCCCGGCGATCCGGGCCATGCGTTGTGGGCGCGCGACTTCTCGGGCGCGGCCTCCCTGTTCGGTGTCGTCATGCGCGGCGGCGATGCGAAGGCGGCCCACGCCTTCCTCCACGCGCTCGGCCTGTTCGGCCTCGGCTACTCCTGGGGCGGGTTCGAGAGCCTCGCGACCTACGAGACGCCGCAGCTGGCGTTCCGGGAGCGGCCGCCCGTGCTGGAGGGCGCCCTGCTGCGCTTCCACGTCGGTCTGGAGGATCCGGGCGAGCTGATCGCCGATCTGGAGGTCGGCCTCGACGCCTGGAACGCCGCGCTGGGCTAGCCGCCAATCTCGGGCATCATGCCGGTGACAAAGCCGCGCATGCCCGTCTGGGGCTGCAGCATGCCGCGCAGGAAGTTGACAGTGACGGCGGCCCGGTCCTCGAAGACGAACTGGCTCTGGGTGAACTTGCAGTTGGCGAAGCTCGGCTGCTCGGAGCCCTTGAAAACCAGCTGGGCGTGCCTGAACTCGCAGTCGATGAAGGTCTTGCCGTCGACCAGGGTGCGGCCCTGAAGAACCTGATTTCGGATTTCGGCCATGAAAGTCCCCGTGAACGAGATGGCGCGCCCTGCAGGATTCGAACCTGCGACCGTCCGCTTAGAAGGCGGGTGCTCTATCCAGCTGAGCTAAGGGCGCTTGCAGGCTCAAGTAGCGAACGACCGCGTCGTGAGCGATAGCCGACTTCAAAAATGCAGGCTCAAGTAGCGAGCGACCGCGTCGCGAGCGGTAGCCACCCCTGCAAATCAATGCGTCCAGGGCTGCTTGCGCGTGGTGGCGAAGTTGTCGGCGTAGGCCTTCAGGATCACCGGCGGCTCCTGCGGTTCATGCAGGCGGAACGGGATGCCGTGACGTTCGGCGTAGGCGATCGCCTCTTCCTTCGTCTCGAAGGTCAGGCGGACCTGGCCGTTCATGTCCGAGGAGCTGGTCCAGCCCATCAGGGGGTCGATCGTTCTCGCCGACGCCGGCTCGAAATCCAGCCGCCAGTCCTTCGACTTGGCCTTGCCCGACTGCATGGCGGTCTTGGCGGGGCGATAGATGCGGGCCAGCATGGCGAACTCTCGAAAGACGGAGAGCGCCTCTTATACCGCGTCGACCCGGCCGCCAAGCCGAACGGACGGTCGAGCTTGCCCTCGCGTCCGGGTTGGGCCAGCGTCGGACGACCCTGAAAGGATATTCCCATGCTCGTGGCCGCCCTTGTCGCCTCCCTGCTCGCCCAGACGGCGCCCGCGCCCACGCTCACTGAGGCCGAGCAGGAGGCTGCTGGGCGGCAGGTGGTGGAAGGCATGGTCCACATTTTCACTGTGATGGGTTCTTGCGAGCGCCATTTCACGCCGGAGCAGATCGCGGGCGTCAGGCGCCCCCTTCAGATGGACGCCGGCGCGCGGGGGCTCACACCGCTGCAGCAGCTGCTCTCCGATGCCTACGACACCGGCAAGGCCGACACGTCGAAATCGGCGGCCTTCTGCCAACAGGCGATGAGAATGCTGGCGGAAACGCAGGCCGAACGGGGTCATTAGCCGGCTTAAGCAGCGAGCGACCGCGTCGCGAGCGGTAGCCGACCAAAAAGATCGATGGTCGGAGTGAGAGGATTCGAACCTCCGACCCTCTGGTCCCAAACCAGATGCGCTACCAGGCTGCGCTACACTCCGGCGGAGGGGTCTGCCATCAACCGCTTCGCGCTGCAACGCAAGATTGGCCTCAGGGGTGGAAGAAGGGGTGTACGACCTTGTCGCCGGCCTTGGCGCCGATCTCCTCGGCCCGCCCGGCACGCAGCTCCAGCACGCCGCTGGCCGCGCCGTTCGACGGGATCTGGGCCTCGGAATAGGGCGTGGTGTGGTGGGCGATCGAGACGATCGAACCGGTCGGATCGATGTAGAGGATGTCCAGCGAGCTCGGCGTGTTGCGCATCCAGAATGAGCGCTCGGCCGAATCCGGGAACTCGAACAGCATGCCCCGATCGTCGGCCAGCGGCTGGCGGAACATCAGGCCGCGTTCGCGCTCGGGGTCGTCGTCGGCGATCTCGACCATGAAGGCGTGCTCCCCCGAGGTGGTGACGATCTTCAGCTCCTCGAGCGGATTGCCAGCCTCGTCGACCGGGCCGGACGGCTTGGAACAGCCGGTCAAGGCCAGGCCGAACGCCAGGGTTCCGGCGATGAGGAAGCGTCTCGACAGCATGACCGCCCTTTCGGGGCGACCGATCAGTCGCCCGGTCTGATTTCAGCGACCACCAGACCCTTGGGCCCTTCGGCGAATCGCACCGCGACCGTCTCGCCGGGGATCAGATCGTCCAGTCCGCAGCGACGCAGGGTCTCGATGTGAACGAAGATATCGCCGGGATCGGTCGCGCGCACCACGAATCCGTAGCCCTTGGTGCGATTGAACCATTTGACCGTCGCAGCCTCAAGCGTACCCGCCGTCGCGACGTCAAGAGGTTCGCGGATCGAGCGCGTATCGGAGCGCAGACCGTCATAGCCGCCGCGGCGTGCGGGCGGTTCGACCTCGCCCTCGCCCAGGTCGTGAACCTGCACCACCTGCCAGCCCTTGGGCCGCCGCACGCAGTCGCAGTCGATCGGCGCGCCTTCGCCGGCCGATTCCCAGCCGCCGTCCCTCAGGCTCGAGATGTGCAGCAGGACGTCCCTGGTCTCGGTCTGACCCGGATCATCGGGCACGATGAAGCCGTAGCCCTTGCCCGCATCGAACCATTTTACACGGCCGACGATCCGGACGATGTCCGTCGCGTCGACCCCCTCGTAGTCAGACACTTCAAGCCCCCCGTCCGCACTCTCCCTGCGAACGGTTCATGTTTAACACGGTTCTGTGAACGCGGGAAAATCGAAAAACACCGGTTTCAACCCCTCAGGGACCGGAACGTGCAACGAACTCGCCCGGAGTCACGCCGATGACACGGCGAAACGGCACGATCCTGCGTGTCGAGCGGGCGACATGATCGACGGATGACGATGAGGAGGAATGCCCCGCGTGGCAGTCCCTAGGGGAGTCGAACCCCTCTTTTCAGGTTGAAAACCTGACGTCCTAACCGATAGACGAAGGGACCGCTGCGCGGGGAAGCGGCGATATAGCCAACGGCTTTCCGGGCTGCAAGCGCCAAAACGAACTAAATCGTCATACGCGGATCGGCGACGTCCTCGATCTCCAACTGGACGCCCTTGCGGCCGTTCCAGTCGTCCGCCTTCAGACGACCCGCGACACTCAGTCCGCCCTGCCCCGCCAGCAGCGCCTTGCCGGTCGGCAGGTCGGCGCAGCGCCAGGCGATGGCCTTGACCGAGGCGCCGTCCGCCCCGACCAGACGGCAGCGGACATGGCCGCCGTTCATCTGGACCGGTTCACGCGCCTGTACGCCGGTCAGGGCGAACAGGGGTTCGGGGTTGGCCGGGCCGAAGGGGGCCAGCCGTTCGAAATCCTCGAACAGGGCGCGCGTCGCCGCTCCGGGATCGATCAGGGCGTCGATCTCGACCAGATCCATCGCCTCGGCGTCGACCTGTTCGTCGGCCATGGCGACGTTCAGGAAGGCGCGCAGGGCGTCGATACGATCCGGCAGCACTGTGAGTCCCGCCGCCATGGCGTGACCACCGCCGGCCAGCAGCAGGCCCTCGCGCCAGGCGGCCTGAACCGCCCGGCCCAGATTCATGCCCGGCTGGGACCGGCCCGAGCCCTTGCCGACGCCGGCGACCGCATCGACGCCGATGACGATGACGGGCTTTCTCCAGCGCTCGCGCAGCCGCCCGGCGACGATGCCGACAACGCCCGGATGCCAGTCCTCGCCCGAGACGACGACCACGGCCGAGCCGTCGGCGTGCTGACCCGTCGCCTCGACACGGCGAACAGCCGTCTCTGTCACCTCGCGCTCGACCTCGCGGCGGGCGACGTTGAGGCCGTCCAGTTCCTCGGCCAGAGCCTTCGCTTCCAGCGGGTCGTCGGTCGACAGCAGGCGGGCGCCCAGATCGGCGCGACCGATTCGCCCGCCCGCGTTGATCCGGGGGCCGAGGATGAAGCCGGCGTGATTCGACTTGGCGGGACCGGGCTCCGATCCGGCCACAGCCAGCAGCGCCTTCAGCCCGGGATTGGCCCAGCCCGACATGACCTTCAGCCCCAGCCCCGTCAGGGCGCGATTGAAGCCCGTCAGACCGGTGACGTCGCAGATGGCCCCCAGCGCCGCCAGATCCAGCCACTGGCGGATGTCCGGCTCTGGCCGGTCGGCGAACAGACCCCTCGCCCGCGCCTCGCGGTTCAGGGCCGCCAGCAGGACGAAGACCACACCGGCCGCCGCCAGATTGCCCTGGCCCGAGCCGTCGCCCGGGCGGTTCGGGTTGACCACGGCGAGGCACTGCGGCGGCTCCTCGCGCATCATGTGGTGGTCGATGACCACGACCTTCAGATCGATGGCGCAGGCGTGGGCGATGGCCTCGTTGGCCGCCGCGCCGCAATCCACGGTGATGACCAGATCTGCGCCCGACGCCTTCAGCCGGTCGAAGGCCAGCGGACTGGGGCCATAGCCCTCGATCAGCCGGTCCGGGACATAGATGGGCAGGTCCGCGCCCATGGCCCTGAACCAGCGCACCAGCAGGGCCGCGCTGGAGGCGCCGTCGACGTCGTAGTCGGCGAAGACGTGGATCGCCTCCCCCGCCTGAAGCGCCGAGACGATGGCCGCCGCCGCCGCGTCCATGTCCATGAAGGACGACGGGTCGGGGAACAGCCGCTTCAACGTCGGCTCAAGGAAGTCCGCCCCGTGCTCCGGCCCGACGCCCCGCGCCGCGAGCGCCCGCGCCAGAGGCTCGGACAGGCCCAACGTCTGCATGTGGGCGCGAATGATCGAGGTCTCGGCCGGACGTTGCCGCCAGGCCCTGGCCGAGAGCGAGCGCGACACGTCGAGGAAGCCCCGCGCGAGACCGGCGGCCGGGGCTCCGTCCGCCATCAGAGCGGGCGGGT
>CAMLNY010000045.1 GCA_946481405.1 uncultured Brevundimonas sp.
CGGCATGGAAAAGCCCGTCAGGTGGCAGACCAGCCGCCCGGTGTAGCGATGCTCCACCAGCCAGCTGTCGGTGTCGGGCGACGTCAGCCGATGCCCGCAGGCCCGGCACAGCACCACCGGCGCATAGCCTCGCCGATTGAGGAACAGCAGGGTCTGCTCCCCGGCCAGCAAGGTCTGGCCGATCGCCTCCCTCAGCGGCTGGGACAGCCAGGTCTGCGGGTCGGGCGGGCTCTGCCGGAGGTCCAGCAGCTGGATGTCGGGCAGGACGGAGGCCCCATGCCGGCTCGCCAGCTTCAGCCAGCCGTACCGCCCCTGCTGGGCGTTCCAAAGGGTCTCCAGCGACGGCGTCGCCGAGGCCAGAACCACCGTCGCCCCCTCGATCCGCGCCCGCGCCACGGCCAGATCCCGGCCGTGATAGACCAGCCCGTCCTCCTGCTTGAACGACCCGTCGTGCTCTTCGTCGACCACGATCAGCTTCAGGTTCGGGAAGGGCAAGAACAGCGCCGACCGGGCCCCGACCACGATGTTGCAGCGGCCCGCGACCACCGCCTCCCAGGTCATCCGACGACGCGGCGGGGCCACCCCCGAATGCCACTCCGCCGGCGCCGCTCCGAACCGCTTCGTGATCCGCTCGATCAGGGCCTGGGTCAGGGCGATCTCGGGCAGCAGGATCAGCACCTGCGCCTCCGGATCGGTCCTCAGGGTCCGCGCCACGGCCTCCAGATAGGCCTCGGTCTTGCCCGACCCCGTGACACCGTCCAGCAGGAAGGGCCTGAACCCGCCCGTCGCCGTCGCCTGGGCCACGGCCTCCGCCGCCGCCGCCTGATCCGCGTTCAGCCGGGCCGGCGCATGGCCGGGATCGGGCCGGTCGAAGGCCGCCACCGCCTCCACCTCGAACGCCTCCAGTACCCCCTCGTCGACCAGCCCCTTCACCACGGCCGAAGACACCCCCGCCGCCCGCGCCAGCTCCGGCCCCGGCATAGCCCGCTCGCCCAGCGTCTCCAGCAGCGCCGTGCGCCCGGCCGTGGGTCTCGCGGGAACCCGGTCCCCGACCCGCCTCAGCTTCCGCTCCGGCCGGGGGCGCGGCGCCCGCAGCCCCTTCAGCGCCGTCGAGGCCATCTCGCCGGGCGGGCTCAGCGTCCAGCGTGCGGCCCACTCCACGAAGTCCACGGTCCGCTCGGGCAGGCGCGGATCCTCCAGCAGGGCCTCCACCGCCTTCAGCCGCCGGTTCGAGCCCGTGGTCTCGCGCACCTCGGCCACGATGCCCCGCATCAACCGCGGCCCCAGCGGCACGGCCACCTGATCGCCCCGCGCCAGATCCAGCCCTTCGCCGACCTCGTAGTCGAAGGCCTCGTGCACCGGCAGGGGAATGAGGACGGAGGCGACTTTCACTCCCGGCCCGCCTCGGCTAGAACCCGCCCCATGAAACTCTTCCTCGACACCGCCGACGTCGCCGTCATCAAGGAAATGCTGCCCACCGGGATGGTGGACGGCGTGACCACCAATCCCACGCTGATCGCAAAGTCCGGGCGCAACATCGCCGAGGTCATCGCTGAAATCTGCGCCCTGGTCGAGGGGCCGATCTCCGCCGAGGCCGTCGCCACCGATTTCGAGACCATGGTCAAGGAAGGCGACAAGCTCGCGGCCATCGCCCCCAACGTCGTCGTCAAGCTGCCCCTGACCTGGGATGGCCTCCGCGCCGCGCGCGCCTTCGCCGACAAGGGGATCCAGACCAACGTCACCCTGTGCTTCTCGGCCGCCCAGGCCCTGCTCGCCGCCAAGGCCGGCGCCACCTTCGTCTCGCCCTTCGTCGGCCGCCTCGACGACCACGGCGCGCAGGGGGTCGAGCTGCTGGAGGAGATCCGGGCCCTCTACGACATCCACGGGTTCGAGACGGAGGTGCTGGCCGCCTCGCTCCGCAACCCCGGTCATGTGTCGGCCGCGGCCCTCGCCGGCGCCGACGCCGCGACCCTCCCGGCCGACACTTTCAAGGCCCTGATCAAGCACCCGTTAACCGACAAGGGGCTTGATGCCTTCCTGGCCGACTGGGGCAAGACCGGCCAGTCGATTCTGTAACTTGCGACCCGGCGCTCCCGGGAGGAGCGCCGCCGTGAAGTCGAACGACCAGACCGCAGACCTGTTCGCCGACCGCGAGCCGCACTGGCCCGAGGTGCGGGCCTGGCTGCAGGCCAATCCCCAGACCCTGCTGGACGACCGCTCCCTGCTGGAGGAGATCGGGCTGAAGCCGCACGGCCGCAACGTCGTCGAGTTCGGCCGCGCCGCCCTGACCCGGCTGGAAGAGGCCGCCGAGCGCGAGGCGGACGCGAGGAAGCGCATCGAATCCGTCGCCCGCGCCAACTTCGCCGCCCAGACCCAGACGCATGTCGCGGCCCTGGACCTGCTGGACGCCCGCAATCACTCCGACCTCGCCCGCCGCCTCGACGCGGTGGCCCAGGGCCGCTTCGGTCTCGCCGGCGCCGCCATCGCGCTGGAGAAGCCGGGCGGCGTGCCCTTCGGCTGGCGTGGGCTGGAGACCGGCGGCGTCGACCTTCTGCTCGGCGACCACGGCCTGACGTGGTTGGGGCCGATGTTCGAGGGGCTGGACCTGTTCGGCCCCTCCACCGATCAGGTGAAGTCCGTCGCCCTGATTCGCATGGCCCCGCACCTGGGCGGCGAACGACCGGAAGAGGCCCGTCCCGCGCTCTGCGCCTTCGCCTCGCCCGAGGAAGAGGGTTTCACCCCCGGCATGGGCTGCGAACTGGTCGCCTTCATCGCCCGGGTCGTCGAACGCACAGCCGAACGTTGGCCCATCCTCAACTGACCGCCTCCGAGGCCCTTGCGGCCTGGCTGGAGCATCTGGCGCACGAGCGTCGCCTGTCGCCCCGCACGCTGGAGGCCTATGGCCACATCGGCCGGCTCTATCTCGCCTTCCTCGAACGCCATCGCGGCGGGCCGCAGAGCCTGGCCGAACTCGGGACGGTGACCGCCGCCGAACTGCGCGCCCACCTGGCCGAGCGCCGCTCCGGCGACCACCCGCTGAACGCCCGCTCGCTGTCGCAGACACTGTCGGCGATCCGCACCTTCCACGTCTTCCTCGACCGCCGTTGCGACACGCCCGCGCCCCAACTGGCCCTCGTGCGCGGCCCTCGCGTGAAGCCGTCCCTGCCTCGCCCGGTGAGCGCCGATCAGGCGGTGGGGATGTTGGCGGAACCCGGCCTCGATCCCGACGCCGAGCCTTGGGAGGCGCTGCGCGACACGGCGGTCCTCTCTCTCCTCTACGGCTGCGGCCTGCGGATCTCGGAGGCGCTCTCCCTGACCCGGGCCGACGCCCCTCTCCCCGAAACCTTGCGCATCACCGGCAAGGGCGGAAAGACCAGAATCGTCCCGGTCCTGCCCGCTGTCCGCTCGGCGGTGGACGCGGCGCTGGCCGCCCAGCCCTTCCCGCTGGAGCCAACGGACGCCTTGTTCCGGGCCCGGCGCGGGGGTCCGCTGAGCGCCCGGCATGTGCAGGCGACGGTGCAGAGGCTGCGGGGGCGGCTGGGCCTGCCCGCCAGTGCGACGCCGCACGCCCTGCGACATAGTTTCGCGACCCATCTGCTGGGGGCCGGCGCGGACCTCCGAAGCATCCAGGAGTTGCTGGGTCACGCCAGCCTGTCGACCACCCAGAAATACACCGCGGTCGACGCCGCCCATCTGCTGGGCGCCTACGCCGCGGCCCATCCGAGGGCCTAGGGGCGGCGGACGATGACCGGGGCGGCTTCGGGCGCCCGCGTGCCCTCGCGGCCGACGGCGTTCGAGCCGGGAACCCGGTAGTTGACGATGATCGGGGCCGGGCAGCCGTTCACGCGACGGTCCAGCAGGCGGTAGAGACCCACCGCCTCCCCGCCCTCACGCCACATGAGGCCGCCGCCGGGCTGGGTCGGATCGTTCGCCATGCGGAGATCGCTGGCGCAACCGGGCCCTGCGTCGCCGATGACGCGCATCCGGGCCTGGTTGCCCGGCTGAGGCGGCGCGGGCGGCATGGGCGGCATGGGCGGGATCGCGCTCTGGGGCGCGGCGGCCAGAAGGAGCAACATCGACAGCATCGGAACCTCCGTTCAGGCGACTATCCTACACCCTGAAGCTGTGTCCCGAACATGACTAATCAGTAACTAGGCCGCACTAGGCGGGCCGTCGCCGCCGTCATAGGCTTGAAACAAATGCCGCAGGGAGGCGGCCATGATCGAGCGGACGGCGCACAGGCCGGGAGAACTCCGGCGCGAAGGTCTGGACCGGCGGCTGATGCTGGCGGGCGGCGCCGCCCTGCTGACCGGTCTGGCGGGCCGGGCCTACGGTGAGGAACCGCCTGGGCAAGAGCTTCCGGCCGCGCCCCCCGACGCCCTGGCCCTGTCGGCCAATCTCCTGACCCGGATGGCGGCGGTCGTGCGGATGAACCAGAGCCGGTCGCTGCTGTTCGTCATCGACACGGGGGCGGAGCGCACGGCCGTCGCCCGCGATCTGGCCGAGTCCCTGCAGCTGCCGGCGGGCCCCAACGTGACGGTCCACGGCATCACCTCGGCGGAGCTGACCCCGACGGCCCAGGTCGACCGCTTCTACTTCGGACGGCGGCGTTTCAACGACATGGTCACGCCGGTGTTCGAGCGGTCGATGCTGGCGGCGGACGGCCTGCTGGGCCTCGACATCCTGTCCCAGTTCCGCCTGTCGATGAATCTGGTCCAGCGCACGGTCACCATGTCCTCGTCCGGCGCGGCCTTCTTCGCCCGGGGGACCGCCTCCTTCATTCCGACCCGTTTGCCGGGCGGGGCGAGGGCGCGGATGGAGTCCTCCGGCCAGCTGATCCTGACCAACGCCATGGCCAACGGCGTCCCCATCCAGGCCTTCGTCGACAGCGGCGCCCAGTACTCCATCGGTAATCGGGCGCTGTTGGAGGCGATCGGCGGTCAGGTGGGGTCACGGCCCATCCCGCTCTATGGCGTCACCGGCCAGACGATCGACGCCTTCGCCGGACGACTGGACTCGCTGCAGATCGCCCGGCATCAGCTCGGCGCCATGCCGGTGCTGTTCGCCGACCTGCACGCCTTCCACACCCTGGGCCTCGGCGACCGGCCGGCCCTGCTGCTGGGGGCGGACATCCTGTACCGCTTCAACCGGATCGAGCTGGACTATGCGTCGCGCCGCATGGGCTTCGGCGGCGTGCGGCGCGGCTAAGTCGCGGAAATCTCCGTCTACTGTGTGGACCCAAAATACCGTCCGAAGCGTCCGAAGCGTCCACTCCGTCCGGATGGCGGCCGCCAGCGAGCATGCTCTAGGGTTTCAGACACCCAGGCGACAGATGGGTCCGACGGTCGGGAGCCGCAAGGATGCGTAGAGGAATAAATTCACCGAACCCCGTCGATCACCTGCCCTAGATCGCGCGCACCGACCCGCCGTCCAGTCGCACCAGCGAGCCTGTGACATAGGCGGCCAGAGGACTGGCGAGGAAGGCGGCGACCGCGCCGAACTCCTCGGTCGTGCCGACGCGTCCGACGGGGATGGAAGTCACCGAGTCCGCCCGCGCCTGTTCCGGCGTCTGGCCTGTCTGTTCGGCCCGGGCGCGATCGAGGCGGTCGATGCGCGGGGTGTCGATGCGGCCGGGCAGCAGGGTGTTGACGGTGATCCCGTCGGCCGCGACCTCGTTCGACAGGGTCTTGGCCCAGGCGGCGATGGAGGCGCGCAGGGTGTTGGACACGCCCAGGGTCCCGATCGGCTCGACCAGAGACACCGAGGCGACGTTCAGGATCCGCCCCCAGCCCGCGGCCCGCATGGCCGGCAGGACGCGGTCGGTCAGGCGAAACACCGACAGCACCATGGATTCGAACTGGGCCCGCCAAAGGTCGGGATCGAGCCCGACCACCCCCGATGGCGGCGGCCCGCCGGTGTTGTTCAGCAGGATTTCGATCGGCCCGCCCAGCAAGTTTTCAGCCGTATCGACGGCGGCCAGCAGGGAGGCGTGATCCGCAAGATCGGCCGGTACGATGACGGCGCGGCCGGTGGCCGTTGCGTTGATGCCGTCGGCCACGGCCTGAAGCTTCGTCGCGTCGCGGGCCAGAAGGGCGACGTGCACGCCCTCCGCCGCCAGGGCCTCGGCCACCGCACGGCCCAAACCGCTGGAACCGCCGCAGACGAGGGCGCGCTTGCCGGTGAGTTTCAGGTCCATGAGGCATCCTGTTCTCCCTCCCCCTCGGGGGAGGGTCGTCGCGAAGCGACGGGGTGGGAACGGCCGGTGGCCCGAATCAGATGCGTGGGGGTCGCCTTGCCGCCCCCACCCGACTTCGCTGCGCTCAGCCACCCTCCCCCGAGGGGGAGGGAGATTCAGATCAGGCCTGCATGGTCCAGCCGTCGACGCCCATGGCCGCCTGTTTGACGGCTTCGGAGCGGGTCGGGTGGGCGTGGCAGGTGCGGGCGATGTCTTCCGACGAACCACCGAAGGCCATGGCGATGCAGGCTTCCGCGATCATCTCGCCGGCCGATGGGCCGTAGATATGGACGCCCAGAACGGCGTCGGTCGTGGAGTCGGCCAGAACCTTCACGAAGCCCTCGGTCTCATGATTGATCTTGGCGCGCGAGTTCGCGGTGAAGGGGAATTTGCCCTTCTTGAAGGCGACGCCCGCGGCCTTGAGCTGCTCCTCGGTCTTGCCGACCCAGGCCACTTCAGGGCCGGTGTAGATGACGCTGGGGACCAGGTCGTAGTCGACGTGGCCCGCCTTGCCGGCGATGTATTCGATGACGGCGACGGCCTCTTCTTCCGCCTTGTGCGCAAGCATGGGGCCGTGGGTCACGTCGCCGATGACCCAGATGCCGTCCTTGCCGGTCTTCAGGTGGTCGTTGACGAGGAAGCCCCGCTTGTCGGTCTCGATGCCGACCGACTCCAGACCCAGACCCGCCGTGTAGGGACGACGGCCGATGGCCACCAGGACCACGTCGGCGGTCAGGGTCTCGGCCGTGCCGCCGGCCGCGGGCTCGATCGTGAGCACGACCCCGTCCTTGGCGGCCTTCGCCGAGGTGACCCTGGTCCCCATCTTGAAGGTCATGCCCTGCTTGGTCAGGCCGCGCTGGAAGGCGGTGGCCACCTCGGCGTCCATGCCCGCGCCGACCTTGTCCAGGAACTCGACCACGGTGACGTCCGCGCCCAGACGGCGCCAGACCGAGCCCAGCTCGAGCCCGATCACACCTGCGCCGATGACGACCAGCTTCTTCGGGATGGCCGGAAGCGACAGGGCGCCGGTGGAATCGATGATCTTGCCGTCGACGAAGTCCACGCCCGGCAGGGGGGTGGGCTCCGAACCCGTGGCGATGACGATGTCCTTCGCCGTCAGGGAGGTGACGGTTCCGTCGGCGGCGGTCACCTCGACCTTGCCGGTTCCGACGATCTTGCCCGTGCCCTTGATCCAGTCAGCCTTGTTCTTCTTGAACAGGAACTCGATGCCTTTCGTCAGGGCGGTCACGCTGTCGGCCTTCTGCTTCATCATCTGGGGCAGGTTGACCTTGGGGGTCCCGACGTCGATGCCGAGCGTACCGAACTCCTTGTTGGCGATCTCGAACAGTTCCGAGGCGTGCAGCAGGGCCTTGGACGGCATGCAGCCG
>CAMLNY010000046.1 GCA_946481405.1 uncultured Brevundimonas sp.
TCGAGGACCGCGCGAGCGCCGAGCGCGTGATCGCGGACGCCAGAGCCCGCGCCGACAGCCGCACATGCTCGCCGTGCGAGGCGGCATTCCCCGCCAGATTGGTCAGGGCGCGCTTGAAGGCCAGCGGCCTCAGCGACGCCGTAAGGTCGGCCGGCGCGGCGATCTCGACCTCCGCGCCGGCCCGTTTCACATCCTCGCCGGCCGCCTGCAGCAGGGCGGAGACATCGACGGGCTGCGGCGCCTCCCCGGCCTCGCCTTTTGCGAAGGCGAGGTACTCGTCGATCATATGCTCCATCTCGTCGAGGTCGCCCTTCATGGCGGCTTGGCGTTTGAACTGGGGCGCCAGCGCCAGTTCGAGGCGGCTTGCGCCGGCCTCCAGGCGGCGCAGCAGCTCGAGACGTAAGCGGGTCAGCGGAGTCCTCAGGTCGTGGCTAACCGAGGCGAGCAGCGCGGTCCGCTGTTCGATGTGCCGCTGGATCCGGTCCCGCATGGCCAGGAAGGCGACGGCCGCCTGACGAACCTCGCGCGCGCCGTGCGGCTTGAACTTGGGCGACATCTCGCCCCGCCCGAAGCTTTCGGCGGCCTCAGCAAGGCGTTCGATGGCCCGGACCTGATTGCGGATGAACAGGATGGCCACGCTCATCAGCAGGACCGTCGCCAGCATCAGCCACAGAACGAAGATGTGCGCCTGGGTCGCGACGGCCCGCTCGCGAGGCGCGATTATCCGTAGCACGCCCTGCGGCTGCTGCACCTGGATGTCGACGTAGGCGGGATAGCGGGTCGTATCGAACCAGAAGGGCTGGTCCAGCCGCGAGGCCAGCGCCGCCTCCAGCGTCCGGTCCACGACCCCGATAGGTCCACGCCGATCCTCCTGGGGCAGGATCGCCCCGGGCCGGAGCGCGATCGACAGCTGCATCGACCGCTCGCCCCGGTCGGCGATGGCGGCGAGGTTCGCCTCGGTCGGCTCGTCGCGATAGCTCTCGGCCGCCCAGGCCACGTCGCCGGCCAAGCCTTCCGACAGGCGCGCGGTCACCGTCTGCCAGTGCATGTCGAAGAAGGCCCAGGTCACCGCTCCCTGCATGATCAGGATCGGCAGGACGATGATCAGCAGCGACCGTCCCCACAGCGTCGTCGGCAGCCGCCGCTTCAGCACGCGCCAGAAGACGGGGAAGGGCAGGAGCCTCATGCGTCAGTCCGGCGCCAGCATGTAGCCGACGCCGCGCACGGTCTGGAGATAGCGCGGATTCTTCGGATCGGCCTCCAGTTTGCGACGCAGGCGGGTGACCTGAACGTCCACCGCCCGGCCGGTGATGTCCGCCGTATCCGGCGACAGATCCATCCGCTCGACTGGCGCGTGGGCATGCAGGGCCAGGGTCTTCAGAAGCTGCGCCTCGGCCTCGGTCAGCCGCATCGGCGCGCCGTCTCGCGCCACGGCATCCGCTTCACGGCGCATCGGCGCGCCGTCGCGGGTCAGCTCCAGCCGTTCCAGGTCGAACATGGCCGTGCCCAGGCGGATCTCGCGCGGCATGATCGGCTTCACGCCCGTCCGTCTCAGGATGGCGTCGATGCGCAGGGCCAGTTCCTTGGGCTCGAACGGCTTTGACATATAGTCGTCCGCCCCGCGCGACAGGCCGTCGATCCGGTCAGAGGCCTCGCCCCGCGCCGTCAGCAGCAGGACCGGCGTCTTCGACAGCTGCGCCTTGGATCGCACCCAGGTCGTCAGTTCCAGGCCGCTCTCGCCCGGCATCATCACGTCCAGAACGACCAGATCGAACTCGATCAGCTCCATCAGGCGGCGGGCGGCGGCCGCGTGGGCGGCGCCGGTCACGCGATAGCCCTCGCGCGCCAGATACTCCTTGAGGAGCTCGCGGATGCGGTCGTCGTCATCGACGATCAGCAGGTGCCGACCGACGCCGGCGCCGGCCACGGGGCCTGAACGTCCGCCGCTCATGCGAACATTCCGGCGCGGATGGCGTTGACCTTCGGCGCTTCGGGGGCTCTAACCGGCAAATCTGCGCAGGAGACGTTGTTCAATGGCCTTCATTCCTTTCGACGATCGTGACGGCTGGATCTGGATGGATGGCGAATTCATTCCCTGGCGGGAAGCAAAAACGCACGTTCTCACCCATGCCCTTCACTACGGCTCGTCGGTCTTCGAGGGTGAGCGTATGTATGGCGGCGAAATCTTCAAGCTGACAGAGCATTCCGAGCGCCTGGCCCGGTCCGCCAACCTGCTGGATTTCGAACTGCCGTACTCCGTCGCCGAGATTGACGAGGCGTGCAAGGCCACCTGCATCAAGATGGGGATGGAAGACGCCTATATCCGTCCCGTCGCCTATCTGGGACCGGAGCAGGTCAGCGTCTCGGCCCTGAACAACAAGGCCCACGTCGCCATCGCCGTGTGGGACTGGCCCAGCTATTTCGACCCCGAGGTCAAAAAGAGGGGCATCAAGCTGGAGTGGGCCAAGTGGCGCCGCCCGGATCCGGCGACGGCTCCGACGACGGCCAAGGCCGCTGGCCTCTACATGATCTGCACCATGTCCAAGAACGCAGCCGAGAAGCGCGGCTTCGCCGACGCCATGATGCTGGACTGGCGCGGCTATGTCGCCGAGGCCACCGGCGCCAATGTCTTCTTCGTCCAGGACGGCGTGATCCATACGCCGGACGTGACCCACATCCTGAACGGCATCACGCGGCAGACGGTGATCGACATCGCCCGCGCCAAGGGCATCGAGGTCGTGGTTCGCCACATCCGTCCGGAAGAGCTCTCGACCTTCTCGGAGTGCTTCCTGACCGGCTCGGCCGCCGAGGTGACCCCGGTCCAGTCGATCGGCGAATACACCTTCACGCCGGGCGACCTGTCGCTGACCCTGATGGACGACTACGGCAAGCTGGTTCGCCGCATCAGATAGTCGGCCTTGGGCCTGACCCGCGAACGGCCCGGCGGCGACGCCGGGCCGTTTCGCGTTCGGGGGTGCGACAAATGGGCTTGCGGCCCGGCCCGCTCTCGCGTTCAACCGGTGACGGGACCGGCGCGGCCGGTGTGGGGAAGACCGTCGTTTCATGTTCAGCATCCTGAACCTTCAGAGCCTTTTGGGCTTGGTCGTCATCGTCGGCGTCTGCTGGGGCCTGTCAGAGAACAAGCGCGCCTTTCCCTGGCGGCTGACGCTGGGCGCGATCGGGGTTCAGGCGGCGTTGGTCCTGGCCCTGTTCGCCATCCCGGGCTCGCAGAACGTGCTGGCGGCCGTCACCGGCGCCGTCGATGGACTGTCGCGGGCGACGACCGAAGGGGCGAAGTTCGTGTTCGGCTGGCTGGCTGGCGGCGACCAGCCCTATCAGGTCACCAATCCCGCCGGGATGTTCACCTTCGCCTTCAACGTCCTGCCGATGATCCTGGTGATCTCGGCCCTGTCGGCCCTGCTGTGGCACTGGAAGATCCTGAAGTGGATCACCTGGGGCTTCGGCCTGCTGTTCCAGAAGACCATGGGACTGGGCGGCGCCTCGGCGCTGGCCGTGGCGGCCAACATCTTCCTCGGCATGATCGAGAGCCCCATCGTTATCCGCGCCTATCTGGACAAGCTGACCCGGTCGGAGATCTTCCTCATGATGGTGGTGGGTCTGGCCACCGTCGCCGGATCGACCATGGTCGCCTACGCCACTATCCTGGCGCCGGCCCTCACCAATGCGGCGGGCCATGTGCTGGTCGCCTCGATCGTTTCGGCCCCGGCGGGCGTGCTCTTGGCCCGCATCATCATCCCCGAGAAGCCGGGCGAGGGCGGTCAGGTGGCTGACTACGGCTCGGCCCTGAAGTACGACTCGGCCATCGACGCGATCGTGAAGGGTACCGCCGACGGCCTGATGGTGGTGCTCAACATCTCCGCCGTCCTGATCGTCTTCGTGGCCCTGGTCGCCCTGGTGAACATCATGCTGGGCGGCTTCTGGCTGTTCGGCGACCACATCACCGTCGAGCGGCTGCTCGGCTGGCTGTTCATGCCGGTCGCCTGGTTGATCGGCATCGACTGGGCCGAGACCGGCAAGGCGGGCTGGCTGCTGGGCGTCAAGCTGACGCTGACGGAGTTCGTCGCCTTCATCCGTCTGGGCGAGGTTCCGGCGGGCGAGATGAGTGAGCGCACCAGGATGCTGCTGACCTATGCGCTGTGCGGCTTCGCAAACATCGGCTCGGTCGGCATCACGGTCACTGGTCTGTCGGTCCTGATCCCGGAGCGGCGGGAAGAGGTTCTGGGCATGGTGTGGAAGGCCCTGTTCGCGGGTTTCCTGGCCACCCTGATGACGGCGGCGGTTGTGGGAGCCATGCCGGCCTCCATATTCCGGTGAACCGGAGATCCGCTCGATGAAACTCTACGACAGCCACCGCGCCCCCAACCCCCGGCGCGTCCGCTGGGTGATGGCCGAGAAGGGCATCGAGGACGTCGAGATCATCCCGATCGACATCATGTCCGGCGAGCACAAGACCGCCGAATATCGGGCTCGGGTGGGCGTGCCCCACGTCCCGGCGCTGGAACTGGACGATGGCACCACGATCTCGGAGTCGGTCGCCATCGGCCGGTATCTGGAGGCGCTCTATCCGGAGCCGAACCTGTTCGGCCACGATGCCCGGGAACAGGCCATCGTGGAGATGTGGACCCGCCGGTGCGAGTTCTATCTGGCCAACCCGATCATGCTGAACGTCCGGCTGACCCACCCGGCCCTGGCGGCGCTCGAAAGCGCGCAGCAGCCGCAGGTGGCCGACTACAACCGGGTCGCGGCCGAGCGCTTCATGCGGACGCTGGACCGGCATCTGGCCGAGCATCCGTTCATCGCCCTGGACCGCTTCACCATCGCCGACATCGTGGGGGTGGTGGGCCTGGACTTCGCGCGGATCGTCAAATACCGGCCGCCCGAGGAGTTCATCCATCTGGCTCGCTGGCTCGACGACTGCCGCGCGCGCCCGGCGGCGAAGGTCGGGGTCTAGGCCCTCGGCGCGAACTTCCTGATGATGCCCGAGTAGGTCATCAGGGTCCGGTCGCCGGTGGTGATCTGGCCGCGCACGAAGATCAGCGAGCCCCCCGCCCGAACGACTTCTCCCGTCGACTCGACCAATTCGCCGACCCGGGCCCCGTCGATGAAGGTGGAGTCGAGCTGGACGGTCACCCCGTTCTTGCCCTCCATCTCCTGATAGGCCGTCTGGAACAGGGAGATGTCGGCGAAGGTCATCAGGCAGCCGCCGTGCATGCGGTGGCCCGCGTTCATATGCTTGGGTTCGGCGCGGAAGGCGCAGCGCATGCGACCGTCGGGGTCGGGCTTGAAGTAGAAGGGGCCCACGGTCTGGTCGAAGGTGCCGTGCAGGTCGTAGGTTTGCCAGCCGGCGAACTCGCCTTCCGCCACCGTGATCTTCGCCACCATTCGAGGTACGCCTTCTTTTCGTTCTTGCAGTGCAGCATATAGGCCCGATGAGCGATCCAATCGAAGCGGCAATTTTCGAAACCCTGGCCAAGGCCGATCCCAAGCGCGTGGGGGGCAAGTCCGTGGAGCCGGCCGAGGTGGCCAAGGCGCTGCAGCCGGAACAGTGGCAGCGGATGCTGCCCAAGGTGCGGGCGACGGCGCTGGGGCTGATGCGGCAGGGCAAACTGACCATCACCAAGAAGGGCAAGGTCGTCGATCCGAACGACTTCAAGGGCGTCACCCGTCTGCGGCTACCGACCGAGGCGGAGACCGCCGCAGCCCTGGCCGCCCTGCCGCCCAAGCCTGAGGGCGATGACGACTTCGAGTGATCTGGAGGCGGTCCTTGAGGACATCCGCGCCTGCCGGGCCTGTCTGGGCGAACTGCCTCACGAGCCGAGGCCGGTGGTGCGGGTCTTTCCGGAGACCCGCCTCTTGATCTGCGGCCAGGCGCCGGGACGCCGGGTGCATGAGAGCGGCCTGCCCTTCACCGATCCGTCGGGCGACCGGCTGCGGGACTGGATGGGCGTCGACTTCGAGACCTTCTACGCCGATCACCGGCTGGGCGTCGCGGCCCAGGCCTTCTGCTATCCGGGCACTGCGCCCAGGGGCGGGGACTATCCGCCGCCGAGGCGGTGCGCCGAGCTGTGGCGAGCCCGGCTGCTGGAGGCCCTGCCGGAGATGGAGCTGACCCTGCTGGTCGGAGGCTATGCCCAGGCGTGGGCGCTGGGCGATCGGGTGGCGGCCAATATGACGGAGACGGTGCGGGACTGGCGGGCCTTCGCGCCGTCGATCCTGCCCCTGCCGCATCCGTCGTGGAGGAACACCGCCTGGCTGAGGCGCAATCCGTGGTTCGAGGCCGAGGTCGTGCCGTATCTTCGCCAGAGGGTCCGGGGCATTCTCGGCCGATGATCCGCACCGCGATCCTGTCCGTCCTGCTGCTGGGCCTCGCCGCGTGCGCCACTCCCCATGTGCAGCCGCCGCTGACGCCGCCGGCCGGGTTCGCGGGGCCGAGGATGGAGGCCCAGACTTTCGTCGTCGATGACGGAGGGCGGTTGCCCTATCTGTACTGGGGTCCGGAGGAGCCGTGGGCGGTCGTCATCGCCCTGCACGGGATGAACGATCACGCCGCCGCCTTCCGTCTGGCCGGGCCGTACTGGGCAGAGCACGGGATCGCGACCTACGCCTATGACCAGCGCGGCTTCGGCGACAGTCCGGGGCGGGGGATCTGGGCCGGAGAGGCGCGGATGGCCGAGGACCTGAGAACCGTCGTCGCCCTTGTCCGGGCGCGACATCCGAACGCCCGGATCGCCGTGGCCGGGGAGAGCATGGGCGGGGCGGTGTCGATCTCGGCCTTCGCCTCGGACCGGCCGCCGGCGGCCGACCAGCTGATCCTGCTGGCGCCGGCCGTGTGGGGCTGGTCGAGCCAGAGCCTGCCGAACCGGGCCAGTCTGTGGGCGGCGGCGCGGCTGATGGGATCGCGGTCGGTGGAGCCGCCGGAGTGGGCGGTGCGCGACATCCGGGCGACCGACAACCTGATGGAGCTGATCGCCAACGGGAACGACCCCGGCTTCATCCGCTCGACCCGGTTCGACGCCCTGTCGGGTCTGGTCGATCTGATGGAGAGCGCGACGGTGAAGCTGGGGCGCGTGAAGGGGCCGACGATCCTGATGTACGGCGCCCACGATCAGGTCATCACCCGGAGGCCGATGCGCCGGGCTCTCGAGCGGGCGGGCGAGCCGCCGAACCTGAGGACGGCCTGGTACCCCGACGGATGGCACCTGCTGAACCGCGACTGGCAGGCGGAGGTTATGTTCCGCGATGTCGAGGCTGTGTTGCGGGATCCAGATGCGGCCCTGCCGTCAGGTGCGGGGTCGGTGCTCGAGGCGCTTCGACATCCTTAGAGGCGCTATCGCCCTCCCGTCCGATCTTCGATCGGCCGCAGGACAGGCTGTGTCTCGCTGCCTGAGCGAGGGTTTCGTCCGGTTCGTCCGGACGAAAAACACCATGACGAAACGGACGAAACGG
>CAMLNY010000047.1 GCA_946481405.1 uncultured Brevundimonas sp.
CGCCGGCGGCCGCCAACACGGCCTGATCCTGACGAAGGTGGAAACCGTCGGAGAAAGGGCGTAGCCAGCCGCCCATGAAAACCGATGGCTTCCACGACCGCGTCTCAGCGGAACTCGCCGACATCGACGCCCAGGGGCTGACCAAGCCCGAGCGGGTCATCCTCTCCCGTCAGGGACCGGTGATCGAGGTCGGGGGCCGCGAGGTCCTCAACTTCTGCGCCAACAACTATCTGGGTCTGGCCGGTGACGAGCGGGTCGTGGCGGCGGGCAACAACGCCGCCGCGGCCTATGGTGCGGGCACCGCCTCGGTGCGGTTCATCTGCGGGACGCTGGGCATCCACAAGACGCTGGAACGGGCCATCGCCGACTATCTCGGGTTCGAGGACGCCATCCTGTTCGCGGCCGCCTTCGACGCCAACGGAGGCATCTTCGAGCCCCTGTTCGGAACGGAGGACGCCATCGTCTCCGACAGCCTGAACCACGCCTCGATCATCGACGGGGTGCGGCTCTCCAAGGCGAAGCGCTACCGGTTCGCGAACTCCGACATGGCGGATCTGGAAGCCCAGCTGAAACAGGCCCGGGCCGACGGCGCCCGCGACATCGTCATCGCCACCGACGGGGCGTTCTCGATGGACGGCTATGTCGCCAAGCTTGGCGAGATCCGAGCCCTGGCCGACACCTACGGCGCGCTGATCATGGTCGACGACTGCCACGTCACGGGCTTCATGGGCGAGAAGGGGCGGGGCTCCTTCGCCCACTGCGGGGTCAAGGTCGACTTCGTCACCGGCACCTTCGGCAAGGCGCTGGGCGGGGCGATGGGCGGCTTCATCTGCGCCACCGCGCCGGTGGTGCAACTGCTCAAGCAGCGGGCGCGGCCCTATCTGTTCTCGAACGCCCTGTCGCCGGCCGTCTGCGGCGCCTCGCTGGAAGCCATCCGCATCGCGCAGGGCGAGGAGGGCGATCGCCTGCGCACCCAACTGTTCGCCAATGCGGAGCGGTTCCGGGCCGCGATGACCGAGGCGGGCTTCGACCTGCTGCCGGGCTCACACCCGATCATCCCGGTCATGCTGGGCGACGCCAAGCTGGCTCAGACCATGGCGGCGCGGATGCTGGAACTGGGCGTCTATGTCATCGGGTTTTCGTTCCCGGTGGTCCCGCGGGGGCAGGCCCGCATCCGCACGCAGATGTCTGCGGCGCATACCTTCGAACATATCGACAAAGCGGTCGCGGCGTTCACGACGGCCGGCAAGGAACTGGGAGTGATCAAATGACCGACACCATGAAGGCCCTCGCGAAGACCGCGCCCGGCATCGGGCTGGAACTGATCGACGCGCCAATCCCCGTGGCGGGGCCGGAAGACGTGCTGATCCGCGTGCACCGCACGGCCGTCTGCGGCACCGACATCCATATCTGGAACTGGGACGAGTGGTCCCAGAAGAATGTGCCCACGCCGATGATCACGGGCCACGAGTTCTCCGGCGAGATCGTCGCCATCGGCTCGGACGTGCAGCGTCCGCTGAAGATCGGCCAGCGCGTCTCGGCCGAGGGGCATGTCATCGACCTGAACTCCGAAGCGGCGCGGGCCGGCCACTTCCACCTGGATCCGCACACCCGCGGCATCGGGGTGAACCGTCAGGGCGCCTTCGCCGAGTTCGTCGTGGCCCCGGCCTTCAACGTGATCGAGCTGCCGGACGACGTCTCCTACGAGGTCGCCTCAATGCTGGATCCGTTCGGCAACGCCGTCCACACGGCCCAGCAGTTCGACCTGCTCGGCGAGGACGTGCTGGTCACCGGCGCCGGCCCCATCGGCATGATGGCGGCGGCCGTGGCGCGTCATGCCGGCGCGCGGACCGTGGTTCTGACCGACATCAACGACTTCCGTCTGGAGCTGGCGCAGAAGGTGGCGCCGGGCGTGCGAACCGTGAACACGACGAAGGAAGACATCCACGACGTGATGAAGGAGCTGGGCCTGAAGGTCGGCTTCGACGTGGCTCTGGAGATGTCGGGGTCGCCGATCGCCTTCAAGCAATGCGTCGACACCCTGATCATGGGCGGCGGCATGGCGCTGTTGGGTATTCCGTCCAAGCCGATGGAGACGGACTGGGGGACGATCATCCTGAAGGCCCTGACCATCAAGGGCGTCTATGGGCGCGAGATGTTCACGACCTGGAGGAAGATGCTGGGCCTGTTGAAGGCCGGGCTGGACCTTGAGCCCCTGATCACCCACCGTCTGGCTTACGACCGTTACCGCGAGGGATTCGACGCCATGAAGTCGGGTCAGTCGGGCAAGGTTATCCTGGACTGGGACAAGGCTGCATAAGCCTGAGGGGCTGAATGAGCGCGATCGTCGATTTCCTGAAAGGGGCGGGAACCGACGGCGCGGGCCGGACGGTGTTCGAGGTCGTGGCCATGAGCGATCAGGACATCGAGCAAAACCACGACTTCATCCAGTGGCTGTTCCCGCTCGACCAGCCATCAGGCGCCAACCGGCGCGCGCCGACGCTGAACGCCGACGACGTGGCGGCCATCCACGCCTCCGGGCTGGCGCAGATCGCGCTGGCGGCGGGGACGGACCGGATGGCGCACTTCTATCAGCGCAACAGCCACTGGCTGGTCGATCATGACCACAATCACCTGCGGATCACCCGGATCATCAAGTCGCTACGGCTGTTGCGCGGCCCGGGCGAGGCTGAGGACTTCCGCCAGATCATCCTGAGACGGGACGAGCAGGCGGGGCGGCCGGTCAGCGCAGGCAGCCGGCAGCACTGGATCAACGCCTAGGCTTTCAGCACCTTGATCAGGGCGGCCTCGAAGCCTTTGGTCCCGGAGCCCGGCAGGACCTCGGCGATCTTGCCGCTCTCGTAGAGTTCGAACACGGCCGGGTGGACGTAGGAGCTGCGGCAGACGGTCGGGGTATTGCCCAGCAGGCCCGCCACGGCCTTCACGCAGGTGGTGATCTTGCGCCTGGCGTCGGTGGGCGAGGTGGCGGCCTCCATGTCCCGCAGCGCGCGGGCGGCGGAGACGGTGCCAGCCCAGGTGCGAAAGTCCTTGGCCGAGAACTGCTCGCCCATGGCCTCGCGGATGTAGGCGTTCACATCGTCGGAGGTGATGGGGCAGAGGTCGCCGTCAGCGTTGCGATACTTGAACAGTTGCTGGCCTGGCAGTTCGCGCAGCGATCGCACGACCGACGCGAGGCGACGGTCGCGGACGCTGACCTTGTGATCGACGCCGCTCTTGCCCCGGAAGGCGAAGCTGAGGGCGGCGCCGTCCATTTCGAGATGGCGTTTGTGCAGGGTGGTCAGGCCATAGCTTCGGTTCTGTTTCGCGTACTGGGCGTTGCCGACGCGGATCAGGGTGATCTCGAGCAGGCGGACAGCCGTGGCCAGAACCTTCTCGCGACTGGCGCCGCGCGTGCCCAGGTCATGCTCGACCTTCGCGCGCAGATTCGGCAGGGCGCGAGCGAAGGCCGGGAGCTTGTCGAATTTGTTGCCTGAGCGGTGAGTGCTCCAGTCGTCGTGGTAACGGTACTGTTTCCGGCCCTTCACATCGCGGCCGGTGGCCTGGATATGGCCTGTCGCACGCGGGCAAATCCAGACGTCGGTCCAGGCGGGCGGGATGGCCAGCATGCGGACACGGTCGAGAATCTTCGGGTCCTTGATCGTCTTGCCGTCGGCGTCGCGGATCGAGAAGCCCTTGCCCGAGCGAACGCGGGTCAGGCCGGGGTGGGCGTCGCTGCAGTATGTCAGGCCCTGAGGGACCTCGTGCGCGGCGACGAAGGCGTGGCTGCCGTCGGGCATCAGTCGGCCTTCTCAAGCCGGGCGTGGAGACCGTCGACCCATTTGCGCCCCGGCTCGCCGCCCCACAGGAGCCATGCGATATAGCCGGCGGAAGGTTTGTCCTTCGAAGCCCAGTTCGCTCCGTCCTTGTCGACGGCGTGGCGGGCGAAGTAGCTGTACATGGACCTGATGTCCCGGTCTGAAACCGTCTCGCGGTTCCTGAGCTGGTTGGCGCGACGACGGCCGACCTCGGTGCCGCCACGACCGTGTTCATGACGTAGCGCCAGACCTCGCTCGGCCTGTTTGGCGACGGCGGCCGGCGGCGTGCGCTGCTTCTCGGTCAGGGCCGATGCGGCCATCAGGGCACCACGGCGGTCTGGGGACCCACGCCATTTTCCGGGAGGTCGTCGTCGGGGATGACGCCGTCCTGTTCGGCGCGCCGCTCCAGATCCTCCGCCTCGTCTTCCAGCTTTTCGATCTCTTCCGGGGTGGGGGTGTTTTTGTCGGGCATGACGATCTCCTGTCCCTGCGAAAGTCGTCACGCGGCTCGGCGTTCCAAACCCGGGAAGCGGTCATTGGCTTGACCGGGAGGCGATGACGCGGGACGAGCGGGGATGAACTATCGCCACAGCTTCCATGCCGGGAATTTCGCCGATCTGGTCAAGCACGCCCTCGTGCTGTGGCTGCTGAAGCAGCGGCGGGCGGCCGGGCCGGTGACGGTGCTGGACACTCATGCGGGGGCGGGGCTCTACGACCTGACCGGTGACGCGGTGCGGTCCAAGGAGGCCGAGGCCGGGGTCGAGCGGTTGATGGCGGCCAGCGGTCGGCCGCCCCTCATCGAGGCGCTGGCGGCGGAGGTGGCGTCACTGAACCCCGAAGGCGGTGTGCGGTACTATCCGGGTTCGCCCCTGCTTGTCGCCCGGTCGTTGGGGGCCGGCGACGCCTATGTCGGGTTCGAGCTGCGCGAGGAGGTGGCGGGCCTGCTGCGCGACAGCCTGTCGGGCTTTCCGATCGCCCGGGGCGAGATCGGTGATGGCTTCGATCTGGTCCGGCCGGAAGCGACGCGGGTGGCCGGATCGCTGGTCCTGATCGATCCTCCGTTCGAGAAGCCGGACGACTACTGGCGCGCGGCGGATACGGCGGCGGCGATCGTGAAGGCCGACCCGACGGCGATCGTGGCGATCTGGACGCCGCTGAAGGATCTGGAGACCTTCGACGGCTTCCTGAGACGACTGGCGGCCGGGACGACGGCGCCGACCCTGGTGGCGGAGGCGCGGCTGCGGCCCCTCACCAACCCGATGAAGATGAACGGCTGCGCCATGGTGGTGGTCAATCCGCCGGCGAGCGCGGATGCGGCGGCGACGGAAATCTGCGCCTGGGTGGCGGGGACGCTGGGCGACGAGGGGGCGAAGGCCGAGGTCTGGCGAGTCTGACTGGAAAAATACAGTTCAACCCGTTCAACCCGTTCAACCCGTGCGGATTCCGAAATACCGTCCGAAGAGTCCCATGAGTCCGGAACGGCGACCTTGATGGCGATGTCAAAGACCGGGCTATAACGGCTAGCAGTTCGCTCCGTCAGAACCGGACGCAGGCTTACTCAATCACCTCACCGGCCTCGTAGAGGTTCGGCTCGAAGGTCGCGATCGCCATGATGGGCAGCATGGCGGCGGATACGGCCTCGGTGCGGGTCATGGCCTTCCAGTCGTCGACCGAGCGCCAGACCGCCTGATTGACCACGGTCTTGCCGTTGACGCCGCGAAACAGGGTCGCCGAAACGAAGCCGGGAAGGCCGACCTGGGCCCGTGTCAGGGTCGCCAGCAGGTCCAGCAACTCGTCCTGCCTGTCCGGCTGCACCTTGAAGGTGTTGATCAGGACGACGGGGGCGTTGTCGGCATCGCTCATGAGCGGCGATCTAGCGCCTTTGCCCTTGTCCCGCCATGCCGGATCGTTCCCATATGGGCGTCATGAAGCCCATCGCTATCCTGGAGACCGGCAAGCCGCCCGAGGCGCTAAAGGATGCCTTCGACGACTATCCGGCGCGCTTCCGCGCCCTGCTGGGCGAGAGCGTCAAGACCGTGCGGTTCGACGTACAGGCCGGACGGCTGCCCGAGGACCCGGAAGCCTATCAGGGGGCGATCGTCACCGGCTCGGCTGCGGGGGTCTACGACGACCTGCCGTGGATTCCGCCGCTGATCCACTGGCTGCAGGCCGCGCGGGGACGGACCCGGCTGGTCGGCATCTGTTTCGGGCATCAGGTCATGGCCCAGGCCTTCGGCGGCCATGTGGCCAAGTCGGACAAGGGCTGGGGCGTGGGCCTGCATCGCTACGACGTTCTGGCGCAGGAGCCGTGGATGTTCCCGCGGGCCGCCTCCATCGCCATTCCGGTGTCGCATCAGGATCAGGTGCTGACGCCGCCCGCCGACGCGAGGGTGATCGCGGCGAGTGAGTTCACGCCTTACGCCGGGCTGGCGTGGGACGATGCCATGTCGTTCCAGTGCCACCCGGAGTTCCAGCCGGAATACGCGGCCGCCCTGGTCGAGAGCCGGCGTGGGAGCCGGATTCCCGAAACGCTTGCGGACGAGGCCTTGGCCAGTCTGGCGAAGGCCAACGACCGCGCCGTCCTGACCGCCTGGATCCGCGCCTTTCTCATGCTGACCCCGCCGCCAGTGGAAGGCGAGGGCAGCGGAATCTGATCGGACTCCGTCATCCTGTTGGAGGATGACCCGCCGCCAATCTCGTCTCAATGTGACGTTCAGCGAACGTCGCTTGTGGAGAGATCAAGATGAAGACCCAGACCATTCTGACCGCCGCCGCCCTGCTGGGGCTCGGAGCTCTGATGGGCGCCGCCTCGGCCCAGCCCAGCCAGGCGCAGCAAGGCGCACCGACGCCTCCGCCCTGGTACGGCGGTTCTGGCCCACAGGCCGGCGAATGGCAGGCGGCGGGCGCCTATTACACCGAGCCGGGCGGGGAGGTCTGGATGATCAACACCCGCACCGGGGCGGCGCGGAACTGCTACTGGGTCGTCCCCTACCAGGGCGCGACCAGCAACGAGATGCGGTGCCGCGAGGTCAGCTGACCACTTACGGCCACTTCACTACCGGCGGCATCGAGCTGAGGATCGACTCGACGTTGCCGCCGGTCTTGAGGCCGAACATCGTGCCGCGGTCGTAGAGCAGGTTGAACTCGACATAGCGGCCGCGGCGGACCAGCTGTTCCTCGCGCTCGTCCGCCGTCCAGGCCTCGGTCATGCGGCGGGCGACGATGGCGGAATAGGTTTCGAGGAAGGCCTCGCCCACGTCGCGGGTGAAGGCGAAATCCTTCTCGTAGTCCCCGCTGTCGTGATGGTCGTAGAAGATGCCGCCGGTGCCGCGCGGCTCATTCCGGTGCGGCAGGAAGAAGTAGTCGTCGCACCAGGCCTTGAACTTCGGGTGCCAGGTCGGGTCGTGGCGGTCGCAGGCGGCCTTCATGCCGCCGTGGAAGGCGACCGTGTCCGGCGCGTCCTGACGGCGGTCGATGTCGAGCACGGGCGTCAGGTCGCCGCCGCCGCCGAACCAGCTCTTCGTCGTGGCGATGAAGCGGGTGTTCATGTGCACGGCCGGGACGCGCGGGCTGACCGGATGGCAGATCAGGCTGATGCCGGTGGCGAAGAAGCGGGGGTCCTCCTCCGCGCCCGG
>CAMLNY010000048.1 GCA_946481405.1 uncultured Brevundimonas sp.
CGTCCGTTTCGTCCGTTTCGTCATGGTGTTTTTCGTCCGGACGAACCGGACGGAATAAGCTCAAGCCGCGAGACAAAGCCTGCCCTGCGGCGGATCGAAGATCGGACCGGGGGACGTGTCGAGCGGTAGCGCCTCAGGAATGGCTCCCCATATGCCGGGGATGGCAACACTCTCTGTTCTCGATCTCGCCCCGGTGCCCGAAGGCTCCGACGTGTCGCAGGCCCTCGCCAACACGCTCGATCTCGCGCAGCACGCCGAGCGGCTGGGCTACAACCGCTACTGGCTGGCCGAGCATCACAACATGGCGGGCATCGCCTCGGCGGCGACCTCGATCGTGATCGGGGCGGTGGCGGGGGCGACCAACACCATCCGCGTCGGCGCCGGCGGGGTCATGCTGCCCAACCACGCGCCTCTGGTGATCGCCGAACAGTTCGGAACCCTGAACGCCCTTTACCCCGGCCGTATCGACCTCGGCCTCGGCCGCGCTCCGGGCTCGGATCAGGCGACGGCCAGGGCGCTCCGACGCACGCTCCAGGGCGACGTCGACGCCTTCCCCCAGGATGTGATGGAACTGATGGCCTGGTTCGAACCGGCCGCGGAGGACCAGCGTATCCGCGCCAATCCGGGCGAGGGCCAGGACGTGCCCATCTGGATTCTCGGCTCCTCGACCTTCGGGGCGCAACTGGCCGCCCATCTGGGCCTGCCCTACGCCTTCGCCAGCCATTTCGCGCCCTCGGAAATGATGTCGGCCATCCGCATCTATCGCGAGACCTTCCGCCCCTCGGAGCGGCTGGACAAGCCGTACCTGATGCTGGGCTTCAACGTCTTCGCCGCCGGGACCGACGAGGAGGCCCGCCTGCTCTTCTCTTCGGTCCAGCAGGCCTTCGTGAACCTCCGGACCGGCCGGCCCGGCAAGCTGCCCCCGACGAAGCCCGGCTATGCCGAAAGCCTCGGTGAAGGCGAACGCGCCATGATCGCCCAGGCCCTGGCCTGCTCGGCCGTAGGCTCGCCGGGCACGGTGCGGGCCGCGATCGACGCCTTCACGGCCCGGACCGGCGCGGACGAGCTGATGATCACCAGCCAGATCTGGGACCACGGGGCGCGGGTGCGCTCGCTGGAACTACTGGCCGGGGCCATGGCCGACGACCGCGCCGCCGCCTAGTCGGTCTTCTTCTTCCTCGGCGCGCGAGGCTTCCTCGGCCGCTTCGCGGGAGCGGTCTCGGTCCGGAGATCGAACTCTCCCTGCGCCCGCGGCGCGGCCGGCTCCTGGGCGGGCTCGGGTTCGGCAATCGCTTCAGTCTCAGGCTCCGGCGCGACCTCGGGCTCAGGCGTCGCCTTGGGCTCCGGCACGGCGGCCGCTTCCGGCTCGGGCAGGGCGTCGGAAGGCGTGGTCAGCTTCAGCCGCGCCGTCTCCTTCCAGGCCATGGCGTCCCGGAGCGCATGCCATTCGAAGCCCAGTCGGATGGCGGTCTGGATGTCCTCGCCGGGCTCGCCCGGCTCCCGGCCCAGCAGCCGGTCCTTCAGATGGCGGCATTGACCCAGCAGATTCGCCGCGGCCCTCAGCTCGGCCGAGGCCCCGGGAAAGCGGCCGATGTCCTCCAGCGTCGCATAGCGCCAGCCGTGCTCGGGCGGCCGTTCCAGCACCATGGCCCAGCGCAGGTCGGCGGGCAGTTCCTCGGCCAGCCACACCCACTCTTCCGCGCCCGGCGCGCGCTGATAGTGGCCCTGCCGGGTGGGCAGGCCGTGGGCGGCATAGACCTCGAGCGCGCTGGCCTCGATCTCGGCGATGATGGGCAGGGTCGCCGGCCCGCGCTTGCCAGCCCGCTCCCATATGTCGGCTGCGATGACGAGCGCCGTCTTGCGCCGGGTGCGCCCGCGATTGCCCAGAAGCCATTCGCGCCAGGCCGGCATCGGATCAGTCGTTGCTGAGGGTGCTCGTGACCGAGATGTCGTAGACGACGCGCGACACCGATTGCACCAGTTCGAAGAACTTGCGGACCTCGGCCGACAGGGCGCGCGGCGCGTAGACGATGTCCTCGGGCTGGATCTCGAAGCTCGACGCCGTGAAGAAGCCCGACGCCTCTTCAAGATTCAGGCGATAGACCACCGGCACGCCCTTGGGCGTCGCCGGCTGGGTCAGGCCCAGCGCCTGGGCCACCTCGGGCCGCTCGAAACGGAAGACCAGAACCGAGCGGGCGTTGGCCGCGCCGTCGTTCAGCCCGCCGGCCATGCTCAGGGCGCCGGCCAGGGTCAGCTCGCCCGCGGGCATGTCCTGACGGGTCACCGCGCCCAGGGCGCCGAAGGTCGAGAAGCGGCGGGGCGTGTAGACGAGGTTGATCTGGTCGCCCCGTTGCAGCCGGACGTTCTCGGCGAACTCGGTCGTGACCGCCGTCATCGGAGCCGTATAGGTCTGGCCGCCGCGGCGGATCTCGACCTGGATGTCCTGCACCGGGCGGCTGGCCCCGCCCGAGGCGGCGATCACGTCCAGCAGGGTGTCGGCGTTGACCGACAGCGGCGCGCGGCCCGGCTGCTTGACCTCGCCCAGGACGGTGACGGTGTTGGAGGCGTTCTCGGCCAGGGTCACCGACACCTGCGGATTGCCGACCCGGCCGATCAGGGCGCGGCGGATCGCGCCGGCAGCCTCGGTCGTCGTCAGGCCTGCGACCTGCACGGCGCCGCCGAACGGCACCGCGACATTGCCGTTGCGGTCGACGACCACAGGAGGCAGGGACCGGTTCCCGGCACGGATGCCGTCGTCGCCGCTGCCGCCGCCGAACAGGGCGCCGCTGGGCTCATAGACGGCGATCGACAGCTGGTCGCCCTCGCCGATGACGTCCACCGGCGCGGTGCTTGAGGCGCTGGCCAGGGACCCAAGATACCGGGCCGGCACGGTCTTGATCCGCTCGGCCGCGACATAGTCCAGATCGACGATTGTATAGTCGGCGCCGTCCGCATCGGCCTCCGCGCCCCGCTCGACGGCGCGGCCCGAGGGCCCGTCGCGCGGCAGCGTCGAGCAGCCGCCGAGGATGGCGACGATCAGGAGGGCGAGGATGGATCGCGTCATGGTGTCCGAACTCAGCAGTACAGCGTCGTGATTACCGGCCTTTGACCGGCTGCGCCAGCGCAAGTCGTCGCCATCTCCGCTCGCGGATTCTTCAAGCCGTCAGACCGGCCCGAAGGCCGACCTC
This sequence comes from uncultured Brevundimonas sp., assembly GCA_946481405.1. The sequence goes on from CAMLNY010000048.1 coordinate 3,189, forward strand.
GGCGAAGTGTTGATCCCAGGTCGGGGCCTTGAAGGCCGTCGCCTTCGGCGGTTGGCGGGTGGCCCTTTCCAGCGCCTCCAGCCAGCCCAGTCCGTCCAGCGGATCGATCAGCCGGGCGTCGGGCACCAGTTCGCGGTGCGCAGGGATATCGGAGGCGATCAGGGGCACGCCGAGAGCGGAGGCCTCGACCGCCGGAAGGTCGAACCCCTCGACGGAGGAGGGTGCCACCACGGCGCGGGCGCTGGCCATCAGGGTGGCGAGCGCCGAGTCGGGCAGGTCGGCGGCCTGATGCACCAGACCGCGCAGGGCCGGCGACCGTTCCAGATGATCCAGCACCGCCTCGTTCTCCCAGCCATACCGGCCGACCAGAACCAGCTGCGGCGCGGCGTCGCCCATCCGTTCGTACAGCCGCCGCCAGATGGTCAGCAGGAAAGCCAGGTTCTTGCGCGCCTCGATCGTGCCGATGTGCACAAAATAGGGGCGGGGCGTCGCGGCCGTCAGCGGCGTCAGGAAGGTCGATTCAAGCCCCAGATGCACGGCATGGATCGGCGGGGCGCGGACGCCCTCGCGCTCGGCGAACGCCGCCAGTTCCTCGGCCGTGTAGTGGGAGTTGACGATGATCCGCGACGCCGTCTTCAGGGTGTTGAGCACGCGCTCGCGATGCTTGTCCCTGTCGCCGGGCCGGCAATACTCGGGATGGGTGATCGGAATCAGGTCGTGGACGAAGACGATTCGCTCGATCCCGCGATCGCGCAGCTCCGTCAGAATGCGGGCGTCGCCCAGTCCGGTGTGGCCGACGTTGAAATAGAGGGCGCTGTCGGGAAGCTTCTGGATCCACTGCGAACGGAAGAACTGCTTCCAAACGCGGCGACGGCGCCCCGGCGCGCGCGCCGGATCGGACGGCGGCGCCCCGATGACGGACTCAGTCGGGGGCTCATCGCTGCTGAGGGCGGTCATGAGCCGCATCTCGTCCTCGGTCAGGGAGCGTTCGAAGAAGGCGCCGGTCCAGCGCGAGCGCAGCTTGGCCACGCAGTCCCGGAACCATGTTTCATCGACCGCCACCAACTGATCGTTGCGGCTCCGCACCGGGGTCACGCGGACGTCGGGCAGGGACAGCAGCCATTCGGCATAGGCCAGACAGACGCGATCCACCCCGGTCGGCGCGGTTCGTTCGACCCGGCTCAGCAGCCGGCTGGCGTCGAAGAGGACCGAACGCGTCACGACAGGCCGAGGCGGCCGTACATTTCGGACAGCCGTCCCTGATAGGCTTCGACGGAGAATTTCGACGCCTGGACCAGACCCCGCTGGACCAGATCTTCGCGCAGGGCCTCGTCGGCGTCGAGGGCCCGCAGCCCCTGCGTCATCGCCTGGACGTCATAGGGATCGACGCTGATGGCCGCGTCGCCCGCCACTTCCGGCAGGGAACCCCCGGTCGAGGTCAGGACGGCGGTCGACAGGGCCATCGACTCCAGCACCGGCAGGCCGAAGCCTTCATACAGCGACGGAAAGAGCGTCGCCTTGGCGCCGCGGATCAGGCTGATCAGCAGCGAGAAGGGCATGTACTCATAGCGGCGAATGCGCTGGGCGCTGGGGCCGCCGTCGCGCATCACCTGATTCAGCAGGGCGGTCTCGCCCTCGTCCAGCCAGGCACGGCCGCCGACGATCACCAGTGGGGTCTCCAGACCGGAGGCCAGATAGGCCTCGACGATCCGGCCCAGATTCTTCTTCGGCTCAACGGCGCCGAAGTGGAGGAAGTAGTCCTTCCAGCCCAGATTGAAGACGCCTTCGAGCTCGATGGTCACATCGGCCTGCGACCGACCCGTCAGGGCTTCGGGCAGGTTGACGGCCTGATAGGTGTTGGTGACCCGCTCCTCGGACACCTTCAGCAGCCGGATCACGTCCTGACGGGTGGTCTCGGACACCACGGCGATATGGTCGGCGCGCCGGGCGATGCCCTGGCACATCGCCATATAGGTCGCCTTGTCGTCCATCGTGGTGTGCGGCAGGCGCAGCGGGATCAGGTCGTGGATGGTGTAGATGTTCGGCACGTCGCGCGCATAAAGCGGCAGCGTCGCCGTCCAGTGCATGGCGTCGGGTTTCTTCACCGCGTCCGAGGCGTCGAAGACGACCGGCGTTTCCTTGCCATAGGCGTCGAACGACCGGTTACCGATCTGGAACAGGTCATGGGCTGCCAAGTAGGCGACCGCCTCCGGACGGCCACCGCCTCGCGACGGCCAGACAACCTCGCCCGAGGGCGTGATCGGCCAGGCCGTGCGGCCGAAACGGCTGGTCAGGGTTCTGCGGAAGCGTTCGAACCGCTTCATCTTCTTGCCGGGCCGGTCGCTGTCGGCCAGCGCGGTCTCGTTCAGGACGTTGTTCTTCGACCGCTTGGCCGGGGGGCCGTACAGGACCTGCCCGTTCATGCCGAGATCGGCGATGGTCGACAGCAGGTTGCGGCCATAGGTGGCGATGCCCGACCCCTTGGCCAGGGCGATGTTGAATCCGTCCACGCAGATGGTCGCGCGCGGCTTTTCGACCTTCGACGCTGTTACCGGCGTCGCAGGGGCGTCTTCCGCGAAAACGCCAGGAACTTCAGAGCGTACCGACCGCTCCGCGACATCAGGCGACGTATCCAAATCCAGCCTTCGGCGTGGTTTTTCCGGACCGGCGCAGGCGTCGCGCGGCTGGCTTGCGGTAGACCCTTGCCCGGCAGGGGTCAACCGCAAGCGGGCCTCTGTCAGGAGACGTAACCCGCCTGCATCAGTTCGGCGATGTGGACGATGGCCACCGGTCGACCGTCGTGCACGACGAACAGGTTCGAGATCTTGTTGGCTGTCAGCAGGTCGACGACGTCGCTCATCCGCTGGTCGGGGTCCACGGTGATCGGGGTCTTGCTCATGATGTCGGCGGCGGTGATCCGGCCGATGTCTTGGGCGAACGCGCGGCGGATATCGCCGTCGGTGATCATCCCGGCGAGGGTCCCGTCGGCTTCCAGCACGGCCACCGCGCCCTTTCGTCCCTCGGTGATGCGGGCCACCACGTCGGCGAAGGTCGCGTCCATCCGCACCGTCGGCGGCGGCGCATGGTTGTCGCCCATCCATTCGCGCACGCTCTGCAGGCTCATGCCCAGCGACCCGCCCGGATGGTGCATGCCGAAGTCCATGGCCGAGAAGCCGCGCCGGTCCATCAGCACCATGGCCAGCGCATCGCCCAGCGCCAGTGTCATCAGGGTCGAGGTCGTCGGCGCAAGACCGTTGGGGCAGGCCTCGGCCACGCTCGGCATGATCAGGGGCACGGCGGAGTGGCGCGCCAGGAAGGACGATCCCCGCTGGGTCATGCCGATGACCGGAATGTCGTTGCGCTCGCAGAAGATCAGCGGATCGCGCAGCTCGCGGCTCTCGCCCGAGTTGGAGATGGCCAGAAGCGTGGTGTCGTGGCGCAACATGCCCAGGTCGCCGTGGCTCATCTCGCCCGGGTGGACGAAGAAGGCGTTGGTGCCGGTCGAGGCCAGGGTCGCGGCGATCTTGCCCCCGATGTGCCCCGACTTGCCCATGCCGGTGACGACGACATAGCCGGGCCGGGACAGGATGACGTCGCAGGCGCGCGCGATGCTGGCGTCGATCGTCCGCTCGAGCGCCTGCAGCGCCTCGACGTTCAGCCGGATCACCTCCCGCGCGCGTTCCGTCATCACGCCGACGGCGTCGGGCGGGGAGGCGGGGGCGTCGAGGGGCATGGATCGGTCTTCCTGATACGGCGTCCTTCGCGAACGTCTGTCGTTGGCGTGGAAATGCCCCATCCCGAGGGTTTTCACAATGGAGGCGGGAGCGCCCCGAGTGATGACGGGGCGTCGTAACGCAAGTTCAGGTGTCCGTGGGTCAACCTTTGCCGGACGGGCGCGTTCAGGACGCGGGGCCGCCGCATCATTCGGATTTTCATGCTGTCAGACACCGGAACGCTTCTCGAGACCCTGCCCGCGCCGCCGGTGGCGATGGGCCGTCCGCTGGCCCTGTTTCTCGATCTGGACGGCGTCCTCGCGCCGATGGCGCCGACCCCTGATGCGGTGGTCGCGGATGCGCGGCGCACCGCCGTGCTCAAACGGCTGGATCAGGCGCTGAACGGGCGGCTGGCCATCGTCAGCGGACGGACGCTCGGCGAGATCGACCGGATCGCGGGCGAGGCGTCGCCCGCGGCCGCCGGGATCAGCGGCCAGACCCTGGTGATCGACGGAGG
>CAMLNY010000049.1 GCA_946481405.1 uncultured Brevundimonas sp.
GCGATCCCGGGCCTTTTTCGTGGGACCGACGCCATGACCCCGATCCTGCTGATCCCCGGCCTCGTCTGCACCGCCGAGCTCTTCTCGCCCCAGCTTCCGTCCCTGTGGACGCGCGGCCCCGTCACCGTCGCTTCGACACTGGGCGGCGACAGCATGGGCACCATCGCCGACGACATCCTGGCCAACGCCCCGCCCCGCTTCGCCCTCGCGGGCCTGTCGATGGGCGGCTACGTCGCCTTCGAGATCCTGCGTCGCGCGCCGGAGCGGGTCGAACGCCTCGCCCTTCTGGACACTTCCGCCCGACCGGACGCGCCCGAACAGACCGAGCGCCGGCGCGGCCTGATGGCCCGTCTGGATTCCGAGGCGTTCGAGGCGGTGATCGAGCCGGTCCTGCGCGGCCTGCCCGCCCCGGCCCGGCGCGAGGACGAAGCCCTGTTCCAGACCAATCTGCGCATGGCCCGCGCCGTTGGCCTCGACGGCTTCCGGCGTCAGACCCGCGCCATCATCAGCCGCGCCGACAGCCGCCCGGATTTGCCGGGCGTCAAGGTCCCGACGCTGGTGCTGGTGGGCGAACTGGACGCCGTGACCCCGCCTGAGGTCGCGCGAGAGATGGCCGACGCCATTCCCGGCGCCCGCCTGTCGGTCATTGCCGACAGCGGCCATGTCTCCACGCTGGAACAGCCGGACGCGGTCACCCGCGCCCTCATCGACTGGCTGGACGCCTGATCAGAAGTATTCGGCGCCCGCCGGGCACTGGGCGGCCAGACGGCGCGCCGTGATCGAGGCCGGCAGATAGGGGGTGCCGCGCGCCAGCTGGGCTCCGCCAGTGAAGCGGAAGTTCTCCTGCTGATAGGTCCCGCTCAGGCGCACATTGACCCGACGCCCGCGGCGGTCGGTGCAGGTGCCCTCGAACCGCGCGTTGCCGCCGCCGACCACGCGGGTCGGATAGACACACTGCCAGCGGCGCGTGGACAGACCGCCGAAGAAGCGGTTGATCTCCGAGGGCCGCACGCATTTCTGCTCGGTGTCGCGGATGCCCACGGCGCTGGTCGTATACTCCCAGTAGCCCGGCAGGACCTCGGTCGCGGAGGCCTGGGCCTGCGAGGAGGAAGACGGTGCGGCCAACAGAATCGCTCCGGCCAGGGCGGGCGCGGCGATGGCGGCGGTGCGCATCAGAATGGCAGGCAAGGTCATCATGGATCTCATCCCCGGGACAGTCCGGTGAGCTTAAGCAGTGAAACGCGGCGATTGAACGACGCATGAACGCTTCGGCGTCCAGACTCGGTTCCTTGAGTCTATTCAGGCCTCAAACCCTTGACGGCGCGGGATCGGTTCCTCTATACGGCCCCCTCTCGCGCGGGGACCTCCCCCGCGCGCATTCATTTCATGCGTCCCCCATCGTTCGGCGGGCCGCCGTCTCAAGGATCAGACGATGTCGCGTCGTTGCGAACTCACCGGTGTCGGCCCGATGGTCGGTAACTCGGTCAGCCACTCGAACATCAAGACCAAGCGCCGCTTCCTGCCGTCGCTGAAGAAGGTCAAGCTGGCTTCGGAGGCCTTGGGCCAGTCGTACTCGCTGCGCATCTCGAACGCCGCCCTGCGCACCCTGGACTTCAAGGGCGGTCTGGACGCCTACATCGTCAAGGCTTCGGACGAGCAACTGTCGGTCACGGCCCAGCGCATCAAGCGTCAGGTCAAGGCCAAGCTGGCCGAGCAAGCCGCCGCCTGAGGCTGCGGACAAAACGATCTGAACGAGGCCGGTGGAAACACCGGCCTTTTTCTTTGCCGGTTGCCCTTGCCTCGCCGTCCGATAGGTTGGCGCCGACGTTTCTCAGGGGCTCCGTCATGATCAAGTTCGCCTGCGCCGCATCCGCGCTCATCCTTCTCGCGGCCCAGCCCGTCCTGGCGCAGGATGCCCCACGCGAGACGACAGCCTTCACCCTCGAAACCGACAATCCTCGCACGCCGGAGCAGGAGGCCCTGCGCTTCGACAAGGCCGACGTCTCCATCAAGGTCCTCCCGGAGACCAGGTCGATCGAGGGCGTCGCCGTCCTCGACTTCACCGTCACGGCCCCGATCCGGCGTCTGGCCGTCGAGCTCGACACCCTCTTCACGATCTCGGAGGTCCGGCTGGATGGTCAGGTCGTCCCCGCCGATCGCTGGTCCAACCCTGAAGGTCGTCTGACGGTCGAGGTCCCGGCCGGTCTGGCCCAGGGCGCCACCCCCACCCTGTCGATCACCTACGCCGGCGCGCCCCGCGTGGCTCCCCGCGCGCCCTGGAACGGCGGCTGGGTCTGGGCCACCGCCCCGACCGGAGAGGCCTGGATCGGTTCGGCGGTCCAGCTGAACGGCTGCGACCTCGTCTGGCCCTGCATCGACAACTCCAACGCCGAGCCCGGCCAGCTGGACATGCACATCACCACCCCGGGCAATGTCTCCGCGCCGGGACCGGGCGTCTTCAAGGGCATGACCGAGAACGCCGACGGCACCAAGACCTGGAACTGGAGCATCGTCCACCCGAACATCTACGCCGGGATGATCAACGTCGGCCCCTATGAGGAGGTGACGGCCAGCTACGAAAGCCGGTTCGGCAACACCATTCCGATGCACTACTGGCATCTGCGCTCGGACGATCCGGAGAAGGTCGCCCGTCTGTTCGCCGAGTTCGCGCCGATGCTGGACTTCTTCGAATCGACCATCGGCCCCTACCCGTTCGGCTTCGAGAAGATGGGGGTCGTCGAGACGCCCTACCTCGGCATGGAGCACCAGACGATCAATGCCTACGGCAACGCCTACAAGGTCGAGACCCGCGGCTACGACACCCTGCTGCAGCATGAGTTCTCGCACGAGTGGTTCGCCAACCAGCTGACCAACCGCAACGCCGACGACATGTGGCTGCACGAGGGGCTGGGGTCCTACATGCAGCCGCTCTACGCCCGCTACCTGCACGGCGACCGCTATATGCAGTCCGAGCTGCAGCATCAGCGCGAGGGGCTGGTGAATGCCTTCCCGGTCGTCTCGCGCACCGACCGCACGGTCAATCAGGTCTATGGCGGCTCCGAAGGCCCCGGCGGCGATATCTATTCCAAGGGCTCGATCATCGCCCACACCCTGCGCATGACCATAGGCGACGAGGATTTCTACGAAGCCCTCCGCATCCTGATCTACGGCCGCCCCGATCCGCGTCCCGGCAACTTCACGCCCCAGACCCGCTCGACGGCCGACTTCAACCGCATCGTCAACGAGGTCACGGGCCGGAACTACGACTGGTTCTTCAACGCCTACCTCTATCAGGCCGCCCTGCCGGTCCTGACCCAGACGCGCGAGGGCGACCGGCTGACGCTCAGCTGGACCACGGGCGACGGCGGGGACTTCCCCATGCCGGTCGAGATCGAGATCGACGGCCGCCTCCAGACCGTCGCCATGCCCGGCGGCCGCGCCACGGTTGACGTCCCGGCGAACGCCACCCTTCTGGTCGATCCGTTCAACAAGTTGCTGCGCCAGCTCGATGTCGTCGACGACTGGCAGGCGTACACCCGCGAGGAACGCGAGCGCGCCGCCGCCGAGCGTCAGGCCCGTTCGGCCAGCTAGGATCCCCCGTATGCGTCTCGCCCTGACCGCCCTCGCCGCCGTCCTTCTGACGACGCCCGCCCTGTCGCAGGAACCGGCCCCACGCCAGTCGACCGCCTTCACTCTGGCGACCGACCAGCCCCGCACGCCGGAGCAGGAGGCTGTCCGCTTCGACAAGGCCGACCTGTCGATCAAGGTCATCCCCGACCAGAAGGCCATCGAGGCCGTCGCCGTCCTCGACTTCACCGCCACCGGGACCCTGACTTGGCTGCCGGTCGAGCTGGACAGCGTCTTCACCATCGCGGGCATCACGGTCGACGGTGTGAATCTGAGCGCCGACGACGAATGGCGCAACGACGACGGCCGCCTCTGGATCGATCTGAGCCGCGATCTCCGGCCCGGCCAGAGCACCCGGATCCGCATCGCCTATTCCGGCAACCCCCGCGTCGCCCCGCGCGCGCCCTGGTCCGGCGGCTTCGTCTGGGCGACTGCGCCCGGCGGCGAGCCGTGGATCGCCACGGCGGTCCAGGGCGAGGGCTGCGACCTTTTCTGGCCCTGTATCGACAGCCCCCTGGCCGAGCCGGGCCGCGTCGATCTGCACATCACCGTCCCGACGGGTCTGTCCGCCCCGTCCAACGGCCGCTTCCTCGGCACGGAAGATCACGGCGACGGCTGGACCACCTGGAACTGGTCGGCGCGCAACCCGAACACCTATGCCATCGCCCTCAACATCGGGCCGTACACCGAGCTGAAGACCGAGTACCGCAGCCGCTTTGGCAACAGCTTCCCCATGTCCTTCTGGCATCTGAGCTCTGACGACCCGGAACGCGCCGCCGCCCTGTTCGCCGAGTTCCCGCAGCAGATGGACTTCTACGAAACCACCGTCGGCCCCTTCCCGTTCGCCGACGAAAAGATGGGCGTAGTGGAGACGCCGCACCTGGGCATGGAGCACCAGACCATCAACGCCTACGGCAACCAGTACCGTCTGGACGGCAAGGGCTACGACTGGCTGCTGCAGCACGAACTGGCCCACGAGTGGTTCGGCAACCAGATGACCAACGCCAACGCCGACGACATGTGGCTGCACGAGGGCCTCGGCTCCTACATGCAGCCCCTCTACGGGGCCTGGCTGAACGGCGACCGCTACATGCAGACCGAGCTGGCCGACCAGCGCGCGGGGCTGATGAACCGCTTCCCCGTCGTTTCAGGCGAACCGAAGACGGAGAGCGAGGTCTATGACGGCGAGGTCGGACCCGGGAACGACATCTATTCGAAGGGCTCGCTGATTGCACATTCGCTCCGGATGCTGATCGGGAACGAGGCCTTCTTCGGCGCCGTCACCACCCTCGTCTACGGCCGCCCGGACCCGCAACCCGGAAACTTCCAGCCCATCTATCGCTCGACGCCGGACTTCCTGCGCATCGTCAACGAGATCACGGGCAAGGACTACGGCTGGTTCTTCCGCGGCTACCTCTATCAAGCAGCCTTGCCGGTGCTGAACCAGAGCCGCGAGGGCGAGACTCTCAACCTGTCATGGACGACCGGCGATGGCGCCGACTTCCCCATGCCGGTGGAGGTCTCGGTCGATGGCCGGATCGAGACGCTGGCCATGACCGGCGGTCGCGGCTCGGTCCCCGTCCCCTCAGGCGCCCATGTCGTCATCGATCCGCAGAACAAGGTCCTGCGCCAGCTCGACTTCATCGATGTCTATCAGGCGCGCAGGCGCTCGGACCGGGCGTCGACGGAATAGCCGTCCGCGGCCACCGCCGTGATCGACTGACGCACCATCTCGCAGGTCCCCTGGGTCGACAGGAAGGCGATATCGGCCGCGTCGCGTCCGCAGGCGATCCGCACCAGCCCCTCGATGGGCGCCAGGTTCGTCGGATCGACCAGCCACCAGCCGTTCGACAGCCAGACCTCGAAGATGGCGTGGAAGTCCGGCGGCGTCAGCTGGTGCGCATAGGCGCTGACCGCCCGCGCCGGTATGCCTGACGCCCGGCACAGGGTGATGCCCAGATGGGTGAAGTCACGGCACACCCCGGCCCGGTCGATGAAGGTCCGCGCCGCCGTCGTCTCCGAGTCCGATACGCCGTGCTCGTAATCGACGTTCTCGCGAATCCATTCGAGGATCGCCAGCACCCGCTCCCCGCCCGAAGTCTCGCCGAACTGACGCTCCACGAACCGCCCGAACTGATCCGACGGGCAGTAGCGGCTGGGCCACAGATAGGTCAGCACCTCGGCCGGGAGGTCGTTCCAGTCATGCTGGGCTACGCCCGGCGGCAAGCCCAGCAGCCGCCCGTTGTCGACCACCGCCTCATAGGTCAGGGCCACCTCTCCCGACAGACGCGCACGCAGGGTCCGGGCGCCGAACTCCACATCCTCGTCCTCGTGCAGCGTCTGGGCCGGCTCGACCGTCAGCCGTTCCTCCAGAATGTCCTGCCCCGGCCAGTGCGCGACCTGAATCTTGTAGATCGCATCGGTCGGGGGATCGAAGCGATAGACGAGCTCGGCGCGCACGCGAATTTTCATAAGCGACCTTGAGGGACCGGATGCGAGGGGGCCGAGCCGTCAACGCCGCGCATCGGCAGCCGTTCCGGATCGGAGCGGCTCTCTAGCATACCTCCCGTGACCGCATCGTGGCGGACGCCCTACGGCTCCAGTTCGATGTCCCAATAGAGGTAGTCCAGCCAGCTCTGGTGCAGATAGTGCGGCGGGAAACGACGGCCCGCGTCCTGGAGCTGGAAGGCGTTCGGCCGGTGCGGCGGGCGGCGGATCGGCATATGCGCCTGCTGCGGCGTCCGCCCGCCCTTCCTCAGGTTACAGGGCGAGCAGGCGGCGACGATATTTTCCCACGTCGTACGCCCGCCGCGACTGCGCGGAATGACATGGTCGAAGGTCAGTTCGGCCGTGTCGCCGCAGTACTGGCAGGTGAAGCCGTCGCGCAGGAAGACGTTGAACCGGGTGAAGGCCGGGCTGCGGTTCTGGTCGACGTAGCTCTTCAGCGCGATCACGCTGGGGATTTGCATCTCCAGCGACGGGCTGCGCACGACCTTGTCGTAGACGGACACGACGTCGACGCGATCCTGATAGACCGCCTTCACCGCCTCCTCCCACGGCCAGAGCGACAGGCGATAGTAGGACAGGGGGCGGAAATCGGCGTTCAGCACCAAGGCCGGAAAGCCGGATGGCGGCTTGTGAAGAACCTGCATCAGGCTCCCCCGCTTACGCCGGAACTCGAGGAAATCGGACTGAAGACGTCTCTCCTTCTCTCTGGTGAGCTTAGCCTATCCGTGATTCGTGCGCGCCGCCATGACGGGCTTGCAGAGGTTTCATGACGATCGCTTCCGGATCAGCCCGCCCGGAAAGGCCGGCAGGCTCCAGCCCCAGGCCAAAGCCCCCGCACGCAGCGCGAATCCGGCGGGCGCCGCGATCAGGGCCGCCGGCCAGTGATCCAGCCCCAGCACCCGCGCGACGACATAGAGGGTCGCCGCCAGCAGCGCCGCCGACACTGTGATCTCCCGTCTGAGCAGGATGGACGGCTGCCCCGCCAGGATGTCCCGCACGATGCCGCCGAAACAGGCCGTCAGCGCCCCCATGACGATGCAGATCAGGGGCGGCACGCCGAACGCCTCGGCCTTGGCCGCGCCGAGCACCCCGTAGGCCCCCAGCCCGATCGCGTCGAGCCACAGCAGGGCGCGGAACCGCCACTCACCCGCACCCAGCAACCAGACCGCCACCGCCCCGGCCAGACAGACGGCGATGTAG
>CAMLNY010000050.1 GCA_946481405.1 uncultured Brevundimonas sp.
ACGGCGCTGGGGGCAGCCCTTGAGGGCGGGAACCTTGTTGCGCACGGGCTTGGGCTTGCGGGGCTTGCGGATCAGCTGGTTGATAGTGGGCATTTCGAACTCGTCTCGACGTTTGATGGAAGCGTGTGCCTTTCGGCCGGAGCGCCTCGGTTTCCTTCTTTTGAACGGACCAGATGGACCGCCCGGGATCGTTCGAGACCGGATCGTGTTTCCTCAAACAGAAAAACCGGAACGCGCGCTTCGGGCGTTCCGGCGGGCACAGCCCGTCCGTTCGATTGTCACGATCAGGGTGGTCCGCCGGAACGGGCCGCCTCGAAAGTCCGGCGCGTTTACGCGTGAGGGACCGTCAGGTCAAGACACCGGTCGACGAGGGGGCTGGAAGCAAACCGTAAACTGCACCGTCGAATTGCCTGCCGGTGGATTGGAACTGGGCGAGAGGCGAGCGTCCTTGGCCGCGTCCAGCGCCGCCGCCCCGAAACCGCAGTCCGATGGAGTTTCGCGAATGACCCTGCAGCTCTCGACAACGCCGTCGGGCGTCACCTCGCAGGCCAGGTCCGCGGACGCCGTCCGGACACGACATCTGAACGGCGTGTCTTCGGGCCATGCCTGGCTGGTTTCACACCCGACCAGGACCAGCAGCAGCCCGGCCGATACAAGGACGCGGACTGCGGACGTCACCATCAGCCCGTCGGCCGCTCGACGCCGCGCACCACGAAGTTGATGCGGCCGGACGCCGGCGGATTGCGCATCGTCGCCTCCGACAGGCTGGTCCCCTCCGCTGTCCGAGCGGCGGCCAGACCATAGCCCTGCCCTTCCGGGCTCTCGCGCAGCACCCGACAATCCGACAGCAGCCCGCTCGGGGACACGCCGCAATTCAACTCCGCCAGACCGGTGTTGGCGGCGCATCCCGATACTGCGGCGCCGAGCGCCACCACCGAAATCAGTCCGAGCCTGATACGCATCACAGCCTCCCTTATTCCGTCAGGGGTTTGGTCAGATCGAACTCTACCCGGAAGTGACGGTTCTGGCGACGCAGCTCATAGGCGAACATCCGGTCCGGCCAGACCTCCATCGCCCAGATGTTGGTCGTCGAGACCGCGGCGTTGTTGGCGTTGAACAAGGCGATGGAAAAGGCGTCGACCGGGAACTCCTGCCGCGCCGACCCGCCCTGATCGATGCTGTCGCCGCCGTACATGTGCAAGGTATCGGGCGTGCCGTCCTCGTGGCGGTGATCATGCTTCAGCCGCACCCCCGTCTCCGTCCGTGTGACGATCCACGTCCGCGACCGGTCCTCGCCCACGCTGAACGGAATCCGCACCTCGGTCGATGAGCAGTCCCGAACGTGCATCACCAGACGCTGGCTGCGGAAGTTGGCGTCGGCCGTATCCGTCGAAACCACCCGCCCCTCGAACCGCTGGCCGCACAGGGCGTTCAGGTTCGCCATGAAAGTATCGGCCGGGTTGTAGGTCCGCGTCGTGCCGAAATAGGTCCCGGCGCATCCGGACAGTCCCATGGACAGGGCGGCGATCAGGGCGATTTTCATGGCGCGAGCCTCGCGCGCTATCGCTTCCTGCTCAATGCGCCAAGACGCCGGTTGACTTGGCGACTTCCCTGAGTATGTTCCGCGCCTCTCATTTTACGGCTTTCCCGCCGTCGCAAAGGTAATTTCCGATGGCCAAGCCCGCCTCCATCAAGATCCGCCTCAACTCCACGGCCGACACCGGCTTCTTCTACGTCACCAAGAAGAACGCCCGTACGATGACCGAGAAGATGGTCGTCAAGAAGTACGACCCGGTCGTGCGCAAGCACGTCGAGTTCAAGGAAGGCAAGATCAAGTAAGCCTTGATCCATCGCTGAATTCGAAACGCCCGGTCGGCAACGACCGGGCGTTTTCTTTTGTCCTCAGGCCGCCCGGGCGATGACCCGGTCGCGGCCCGAGGCCTTGGCCTCGTAGACGCCTTCGTCGGCCCGCTTAAGCAGGGCGTCGGGCGTATCGCCCGCCCCCATGGACGCCGCGACCCCGATCGAGATTGTGACGTTCAGATGCTCGCGCCCGCCCATCACGCGGAACGGGGTCGAGCCCACGTCGCGGCGGATGCGTTCGGCGATGCGGTGCGCGTCCTCGATCCGGGTGCCCGGCATGACGACGACGAACTCCTCGCCCCCCATTCGGCACGGCAGGTCCACGGCCCGGACGTTGGTGGCCAGACGCACGGCGAACTCGCGCAGCACCTCGTCGCCCGCATCGTGGCCGAAGCCGTCGTTGACCTTCTTGAAATGGTCGATGTCCAGCACCAGCACTGACACGGGCTCTCCGCCCTGCGCCGCCCGGGTCACGAAGGCCTGCAGCTGCCCGGCCATGTAGCGGCGGTTATGCAGTCCGGTGAGCGCATCCGTAACCGCCATCTCCAGGCTGTAGTCCAGCTTCTCCTTGAGGAAGTCGGTGTAGCGCTTCCGACGGACCTGGGTTCGCGCGCGCGCCGCCAGCTCCTCGGGATCGACCGGCTTCATCAGGATGTCGTTGACGCCCAGTTCCAGCGCCTTGACCAGACGCGGCCGATCGGACGGATCCACCACCGCCAGGATGGGCAGATGCCGCGTCGGCTCGGCTGACCTCACCTGGGCGATCAGGCGCAGGCCGTCGAACTCGGCCGCCGCCACATTGACGATCATCAGGTCGATCGCCCCCTTGGAGGCCACCAGTCCGTCCCCGGCGTCCGTCTCGATCGACGGCCGGTGTTCGCGGGTCAGTTCCTGGGCGATCTTGTCGGCCTGACGCGGATTGTCGTCGACGATCAGCACCCGTCCGCCCGAGCCGCGCAGTCGCCCGGCCCCGTCGGTCGTGACGCCGAGCCGACGTCCGCTCTCCTCGCGTTCGCGCAGCTCGTCCATGACCAGCTTCAGCCGCGTCAGCGACCGCACGCGGGCGAACAGGACCACGTCGTCCAGCGGTTTGGTGACGAAATCGTCGGCCCCCGCATCCAGCCCCTTGATCCGGTCCTCGCGCCCGTCCAGCGCCGTGACCAGGACGACCGGGATATGACTTGTGACCGGATCGGCCTTCAGCCGCTTGCAGGTCTCGAACCCGTCCATGCCGGGCATCATGACGTCCAGCAGGATGATGTCGGGCTGTTCGGCCGCCGCCAGTTTCAGGGCTGTCGCCCCGTCCTGACAGGTCAGCACGTCATAGTATTCCAGCGTCAGCTTCGCCTCGAGCAGGCGGACGTTGGCTTCGACGTCGTCGACCACAAGGATACGCGCGGTCATCGGTGAACTATCCCACGGCTACCGGCTGGCCCAGGTGCTTCTTCACCGTGTCCAGAAAATGCATCACCGAGATCGGTTTGGAGATATAGGCCTCGCAGCCGCCCTGCCGGATCCGTTCCTCGTCCCCCTTCATGGCGAAGGCGGTCACGGCGATGATCGGGATGTGCGACAGCTCCTCGTCGTCTTTCAGCCACTTGGTCACTTCCAGACCGCTGATTTCCGGCAGCTGGATGTCCATGAGGATCAGGTCGGGCATGTGCTGGCGCGCCAGGGCCATCGCCTGCAGCCCCTCGCGGGTCTGCAGGGTCTGATACCCCTGCGAGTCGAGCAGATCATGAAACAGCTTCATGTTCAGCTCGTTATCCTCGACGATGAGGACTTTCTTGGACATCTTCACCCGGTCTGGCCGCCCCGACTGACGCGCACCGTGCGCGACACGAGACTTTTCGCCTGTTGGATTGGGATCATGCCGATCCAGTCTTAAGTTGGGGTGAAGTCGGGAATCCAAGCTTGGCCATGAAGGCGATCTGCCGCGAATGCCTGTGGACCGGGCTGGACGCCGTCACGCGTTGCCAGGCCTGTGGCTCGCCGCGCGTGGTGTACGACCCCGAGCTGGACCAACTCTCCATCGCGCACATGGACTGCGACGCCTTCTACGCCTCGGTGGAGAAGCGCGACCGCCCCGAACTGCGCGACCGGCCCGTCATCGTCGGCGGCGGGGTGCGCGGCGTGGTTTCGACCTGCTGCTACATCGCCCGCCAGTCCGGTGTGCACTCGGCCATGCCGATGTTCAAGGCGCTGAAGGCCTGTCCCGACGCCGTGGTGCTGAAGCCAGACTTCTCGAAGTACGTCCCCGAATCGAAACGCATCTTCGGCTTCGTCCATGAGCTGACGCCGCTGGTCCAGACCCTGTCGCTGGACGAGGCCTGGATCGACTTGTCGGGCACCGAACGCCTGAACGGCGGCCCGCCGGCGCTGCAACTGGTCCGCCTGCAGAAGCGGATCGAGGACGAGACGGGCCTGACCGTCTCCGTCGGCCTGGCCCCAAACCGCTTCCTCGCCAAGATCGCGTCCGAACTGGACAAGCCGCGCGGCTTCTCGGTCATCGGCGTGGCCAACGCGAAAGCCCTGCTGGCCCCGAAGTCGATTCGCATCCTGCCCGGCGTCGGCCCGGTCTTCGGCAAGACCCTGATCTCGGACGGCTTCGCCACGGTCGGCGATCTGGCCTCGGCCGACGTCCGCGATCTGGTCAAACGCTACGGCGAGACGGGCTTGCGCCTCCACGACCTCGCCCACGCCCGCGACGCCCGCTCGGTGAACCCGGAACACGACCGCCGCGGTATGAGCGCCGAGAACACCTTCAACACCGACCTGACCACCGCCGAGGATCTCGAGGCCGAGCTCTGGCCCCTGTGCGAAAAGGTCGCCTCCAAGGCCCGCCGCGACGGCGTCGCCAGCCGCGTCGTCGTCCTCAAACTGCGCCGCACCGACTTCAAGATCGTGACCCGCAGGAAGACCCTGCCCGAGCCGGTCCAGACCGCCCGGGCCCTGTTCGCCATCGCCCGCGAGCTGATGAAGCCCGAACTCGGCCGCCCCTACCGCCTGATCGGCATCGGCCTCGCCGACATCCAGGACGCGGAGGATGCGCCCGAAGGCCTCTTCGCCACTCGCGAAACCCGCACCCTCAAGACCGAAACCGCCATCGACGCCCTCCGCGAAAAGTTCGGCGCCTCCGCCGTCGTGGCCGGCCGTGCGCTGAAGCCGAAGGCGAAAGGCGGAAGTTAACCCGCGTCTGTCAGGGTGGGTCCATGTCCGTCTTCCTCGACAAGATGCGCCGTCGCGGCGGCCGCTACCTCGGCGTCCGGTCCGCACCGGTCCGCCCGACGCGAGGCGTCTTCAGTCTCTCGTTCGACGACATCCCGGTCAGCGCCTGGACCGAGGCCGGTCCCATCCTCAAGGAGCACGGCGTCACCGCCACCTACTATGTCGCCGGAGGCCTGTCGGGCGGAGAGAACCTCGGGCTGCCTCAGTTCACCACCAACCACCTGCAACAGCTGTTCGCCGCCGGTCACGAGGTCGGCTGTCACACCTTCGGCCATACGTCGGCGCTGCGCGTCTCCCCCGCCGACTACGCCGCCGATCTCGATCGCAACGCCAGGTGGGTCGCCGAACGCCTCGACGGCCATCTCATGACCACCTTCGCCTGGCCCTACGGAGACGTCTCCGTAGGCGCCAAGGCCGTCGTCGCCGACCGTTTCAGGCTGGGCCGGGGCGTCCGAGACGGCGTCAACGCCGGTTCCGCCGACCGCGCCAACCTGCAGGCCATCGGCCTCGAAAGCCGCCGCCTGCCCGGCTACGACCTCGAGGCCCTGATGACCGAGACCGCCGACCGCAAGGGCTGGCTCATCGCCTACGGCCACGACGTCATGGACGGCCCTACCCCCTATGGCTGCACTCCCGACGACCTCGATCGGGTCATCCGCCTCGCGAAGGCCACCGATCTCGATATCGTCCCGGTCGGTCGGGCATGGGAGCGGATGGCGGCCTGATCCCATCGCCTTTCCAAGGCCACGCCGCCGCTCTATGACGCGCCTCCCCTGATCGAGACGCCGACCTTGCCCTTTCCGTTCGACATCCACGCCATCGAAGGCCGCGCCCGCACCGGCGTCCTGAAGACCCCGCGCGGCGACATCCGCACCCCGGCCTTCATGCCCGTCGGCACCGCCGCGACGGTCAAGGCGATGACGGTGGATCAGGTCAAACAGACCGGCGCCGACATCATTCTCGGCAACACCTACCACCTGATGCTACGCCCCGGGCCGGAGCGGATGGAGACGCTGGGCGGCCTCCACAATTTCATGGGCTGGGACAAACCCATTCTGACAGACAGCGGCGGCTTTCAGGTGATGTCGCTCGCCGGCATCTCGAAGGTGAAAGAGGAGGCCGTGACCTTCTCCAGCCACATCGACGGCTCCAGACACGTCCTGTCTCCCGAGCGCTCGATCCAGATCCAGGCCGACCGCATCGGCGCCGACATCTCGATGCAGCTCGACCAGTGCGTCGCCTGGCCGGCCGAAAAGGACGCCGCGCGAAAGGCCATGGAGCTTTCCATCCGCTGGGGCGCCCGTTCGAAAGCCGCCTTCGGGACGCGGGAGACCCAGGCCCTGTTCGGCATCCAGCAAGGTTCGACCTTCGAGGATCTGCGCCGCCAGTCGTCCGAACAGCTGCAGGAGATCGGCTTCGACGGCTACGCCATCGGCGGCCTCGCCGTCGGAGAGGGCCATCAGGCCATGTGCGAAGTCCTCGACTACGCCCCCGACATGCTGCCCGCCGACCGCCCCCGCTATCTGATGGGCGTCGGCAAGCCGATCGACCTCGTCGAGGCCGTCTGGCGAGGCGTCGACATGTTCGACTGCGTCCTGCCCACCCGCGCAGGCCGTCACGGTCAGGCCTGGACCTGGGACGGCCCGATCAACCTCAAGAACGCCCGCTTCGCCGAGGACCAGACGCCGCTCGATCCCGCCATCGCCGGACCGTCGTCACAGTACTCGAAGGCCTATCTGCACCACCTGATCCGGGCCGATGAGATCCTCGGCAAGATCCTGCTCAGCTGGCACAACATCGCCTTCTTCCAGGCCCTGACCGCTGCGATGCGCGACGCCATCCAGCGCGGCCGCTTCGAGCAGGACAAGGCGCTCGCCGGCTTCGCCAAGCTCAACCTCCTGATCGGAGATGGAGTCGGCCACGCCTGCAACCTTGGCGGCGCGCAGCCGGGTCATCTCCTCATGAGCGGCGGGGGAATAGTCGATGTCGCCCGTGCCCGGCTTCTTCTCGATCCCGCCGATACGGTGCATCAGGCCAGGCGTACCCGGCTTGATCCACGGCCGCGCGAGCTTCTCGTCGCGAGCATAGGGCATCACCCGCTCGCCTTCGGCCGGGAGCGTGTCATGGAA
>CAMLNY010000051.1 GCA_946481405.1 uncultured Brevundimonas sp.
ACGTCTCCAACTCCGCGGTCGACCCGGCGCCGGGGCAGGACCTCCAGCGGCGGCACATTGGTCACCAGCGCCGGCGTGCCCTCAGCGCATTGTCGCTCCAGGCGAAGACCGGATCCCCCACCCGGCGGAAGAAGCTCGGCGCCCCTGAGTCCACGAACCGGTTGTCGCGAATGTCCGTCCGCTGCACGCCATAGAGTTTCAGCGCCCCGGCGTCCTCGCCCCGCCCGCTGCGCTCGAAGGTCGAGCCCGTGACGGTCAGACGCGGCCCGAAGGTGCTTTCGTCCGTCCCGCCGCGATAGAGGTCGATCACCGGCCCCGTCACCTCGCGGAAGGTCGAGTCGATCACCTCGACCACCTCGGCGTTATAGGTGCCCAGGTCCGCCGTCTCGGTGTGGGCGGCGATCACCGATCCCGTGGCCCGTTCCACCGCCACCCGCTCGAACCGGATGCGCTCGGCCATCGTCCCGGGCCCGGCGGCGAAGACGTTGAAGCTGCGGTTCACGGTCAGGTCCTCGAACGACGAGTCCTCGACGATCAGTTGATAGCCCGCCGACTGCGGTCCGACGCGGATCACCGCCGCCCCGGCGACATCCGGCGCCAACGTCCCCGTCACCGCCACATGCGACAGACGCAGCGACCCGCCGCGCTGGATCTCGAACAGACTCGGCCGCGCGAACTGGATTTCCGCCCGCCCCCCGGCCGGCCCCCGCACGGTCACCGCCTGGTCCACCTCAATGGTCTGGTTGACCACATAGGTCCCGGCCCCAAGCTGGATCACATCGCCAGCTCCCGCCGCCGCGACCGCGCGGGTCAGGGTGTCCTCGCCCGGCGCCGCCGTGTGCGTCGCGCCGCCGTCCAGCGCCGCCACCGGGCTCGTCTTTGGATACCAGCTGACCCCGGTCTCATCGCGCGCGATATAGGTCAGGTCCCGCCGCGCCCCGACGCCGTCCAGCCCCACGGGCGCCAACAGGCCGTTCGCGCCTCGCTCCAGCACCACTTCGCGCCCGGCGACCTCCGGCAGATCGCCCGCCGTCGGCGACTGGACGTTGCCCTCGAAGGCGATGCCCGACATGTCGCCCTGCACCCGCACCGGATCGCGGCCGTCGCGGTTGACGATCAGGTTATTGGCGAACCGGCTGTGGATCGGCGCCGCCGACCGCTCGGCGTCCATCCCGGCGCCGAACGACATCTCCCGCGTGTCGATGATGGTGTTGTGTTCGATCACCGCCCCGTCGACCTGGACATAGCGGTGCACCGGAGAGTTGGGCACGCCGTACATGATGGTCAGGGCGCTGCCGAAGTTCGACCCGCTCAGTCCCTCCATGTAGTTGTTGCGCACGGTGTTGCGCCGGTTGATCACCCGGACGCCCCCCGAATTCACGACGCCGTTGCCAATGAAGACATTGTCCTCGATCAGGTTGCCGTCGCCGTGGCGCAGGACCAGCGCCCCCTGGCTCTCGAAAAAGACGTTGCCACGATAGGTGTTGCCGCCCGACTTGTTCGAGACGATCTCGACCTCGCCGTTGGTGTGCTCGAACCAGTTGTTCTCGACGGTGGTGAAGCTGTCGGACGCCGAGTCGTGGCTGGTCCCGACGCGGATGGTCTCGCCGCCGTTCGAGCCGAGCACGGGCCGATTGCCGAAATAGTTGTGGTCGATGCGGTGCCGGTTCACCAACCCCTGCTGCGGATCGCGGATCACGACCAGGGTCGTCCCCAGGTTCGTCTTGCCGGTCAGCTGGCTGTGGTCGAAGCGGTTGTGCTCGCCGTACAGGGCGACCCAGTTGTCCGACTCGGCGCGGTCCGGCTTTGAGAAACCGTCCACGACCACCCCGGTGATGCGACTGTGGTTCGCCCGCTCGGTCAGGGACGCACGGAAGGCCAGCACCTCTCCCGTCGGCGAGTACCCGTCGCGGAACACCAGGTTCGACACCACCAGATGCTCACCCGCCATCCGCAGGTTGGACCGGCCCGTGATCGTCACCCCGCCCGGCGTCTGCGCCGTCAGGGTGATGGGCCGGTCTTCGCTGCCGCGCCCCGTGAACAGGATCTCGAAATCGCGCCACTCCCCGTCGGCCATCGTCAGGGTGTCGCCGGGCTCCAGCCTCGCCACAGCCGCCGTGAACTCCGCCGGGGTCCGGACAAGCGCCGACTCCGCCCACGCCATCGACGGCGCGCCGATGACGGCGGCCGCGACCGTGATCCCGAGGAGAGGCGTCTTGAGACCTGGCGTCGTCATTCTTCCTCCCGGCGGATCTTCGCGATCTCTGCAACCCGACGCTATGAATTCGCAACGCAGCCGTCAACCGCATTTGCAGACCAATTGCGCTTCAAATCTTCAAACCAGTTGCCTGACCAATACGGCACGGCGGTCACGCCTTCCCGACTGCGGTCTTTGCCCGAACCGCTGTAGCCATGCTCGTCGAATGGCCGGATCGGCGGCGGTATCGGCATAGCCGTCCTCGCCGAAATCACCGGCGTTCGGCCGTCAATGCGTGGTCGAAATCACCGCGAACGGGGCCGACCGCAATGCCCCGGAACGCGACCTCAGGCCTGGGCCGACATCGCGGCCATGAAGCGGTCGCGGTCCTGCTGGGTCCGGCGACGCACCTCGGCCAGGGCCTCGGCCTCCTCGGCGGCCAGCATCGCCTCGAACAGCCGGTGGAAA
Organism: uncultured Brevundimonas sp.; assembly: GCA_946481405.1. The sequence goes on from CAMLNY010000051.1 coordinate 2,666, forward strand.
TGGTCCCGCATCGCCGTCCGCGACGCCTGCGGATCCCGGCTGCGCAGGGCCGACAGGATCGCCGCATGCTCGTCGGTCCGCGACTCCCAGTCGTGGTGACAGACGCTGGCGTAGACCTGCTTCACCTTCGGGAGCTCGTTGCGCATCCGCCAGATCAGCTTGATGCAGTGCTCGACCACCGGATTGCCGCTGATGCGGGCGATGGCCTCGTGGAACTTCTGGTCCGCCACGGCCGCCTCGGCGTCGGTGGCCTTGGGGTTCGACATGGCCGCGATCAGCTGGTCCAGCTCGGCCAGGCCGGCGTCGTCGATATGCGCCGCCGCAAGGGCCGCGGCCTCCGCCTCGATCACCGCCCGCGCCGCCGTCAGGTCGAAGGCCGTGACGTCGGGCAACCGCCCCGCCCCCTGCGCGTCGCGCGACAGGACATAGACGCCAGAGCCGGTCTTGATCGAGATCCAGCCCAGGGCCTCCAGCGCGATCTCAGCCTCGCGGATCGTGACCCGGCTGACGTTGAACCGCTCCGCCAGCTCGCGCTCTCCGGGCAGACGCGCGCCGACGGGGAACTCCCCGCTCTCGATCGAGTCCCGGATCTGCTTCGCGACCGACTGGTATAGGCGTTGATCTGACATCGGCGACTCGTGGGCTCCTCCACCCTGTCTCTACACCGTTCCGCGAGCAACTTCACAACCTTCGGGGACGCCCGGCGGAGCGCCCCCTCGGGTCGGGGAGATGCCTAGAAGCGGATGTTCAGTCCCGCGGTGATCCGGCGATCCGTCAGGCCGTTGTAGCAGAGCAGGGCATCGTCATTGATGCAGAACTCGTTGGCGTCCTCGCGGGTCAGATTGATCGCCTCGATGCCGATGTTGGCCCAGCTGGTGATGTCGTAGTTGACGCTGGCGTTCAACTGTCCCCGGTCGTCGCTGACGCGCGGCACGTCGAAGGCCGAGGTGAAGGCCTCCTGGTTCAGGAAGTCGGACCGCCACGTGTAGCGAACCCGCGCGCTCAGCCCGTCCCGCTCATAGAAGACGGTCGTGTTGTACGAGTATTTCGACAGGTTCTCGAGCTCGATCCGGTCCTGCGGCAGAGGGTTGAAACCCAGGTCGCGCGTGGTGTTCCGGGTCAGGCCGATGGTCCGGTAGTTCTCAACGTTCCCGCCGGTCTCCTGGTAGGTGAAGTTGCCGATGAAACCGAAGCCGGACATCCAGCCCAGACGGTCCTCGAACTGCGACAGGTCATACTGGAAGGCCAGTTCGACGCCCGTCTGGGTCGTCTCGCCGTCCACGTTGAAGGTGGAGGTCAGCGGCACGCAGATGCCCACCTGACCCCGCGCCGGGTTGTTCTGGTTGATGATGGCGATCGGGTTGTAGATGCCGCCGCCGGGGCAGGACGGATCGCGGCTGCGGTTCACGACGCCGCCGACGGCGTTGTCCGGCGGGCTCTCGGTCACGCTGGCGAACAGGTTGTCGCGCACCTTGTGGAACACGCCCACGCTGATCAGGCTGGACGGGGCGAAATACCACTCGGCCGACAGGTCGAACGACAGGACGGCTTCCGGCTGAAGGTCCGGATTGCCGCGCACGACCGACGAGTTCTCGGACGTCACAAAGGTCACCGAGGAGGACAGGTTGTTGAAGTCCGGCCGGCGGATGTCGCGCGCGATGCCGCCGCGAACGATCACGTCCTCACGCGGCTCGGCCACGATGTTGAAACGCGGCAGCCAGAACTCGTAGGACGAGGAGTTGGTCGCCTGCGTCGTCGTTCCGCCCGTCGCGATCGTGTTGCCGACCGAGTCCAGACTGGTCTTCACATAGCGCGCGCCGACGTTGCCGCGCACCGGGAAGCCCAGCGTATCGGTGTCGAAGTTGGCCTGCAGATAGGCCGCCGTGGTGTCCTCCGTGATCTCGAAGAAGGAGCTGGCTTGCGAGGTCGGCACGCCGATCTGGGCGATGTTGGACCCGTTCGCCGCATTGCTGGCGACGATGGCGGCGTTCAGCGCGGTCAGGGTCCCGTTCGGATCGCGGAAGGCCCGCGCGCCGTCGATGATCAGGAAGTCGGGGAACCACAGACGTCGGTCGTCCGCCGCATTGAAGTTGTCCGGACCAGGGATCAGCAGGCTGGCGAACCGGTCCCCGCTCGGCCGGAAGAAGGACGAGGTGATGTTGGTGAAGCCCGTCGTGCCGGTGACGTTGTCGTTCAGCACGCTGGTCTCGTTCCAGCGCAGGCCGGCGTCGATCGAGGTGATGAAGGGCAGCATGTCGAACGTGTCGTAGGACGCGTCGAGACGCAGGGCCTTCTCCTCGTTCTCGCGCAGGTTCCGCGACTGGGCCACCTGCTGCAGGCGATAGTTGGCCGGGTCGCGCAGCATGGCCGCCGTCGGCGTCGTCGCGAGACCCTGGGCGATGCCGAACTGCAGCGTGCCGCCGCGCAGATCGAACTCGATCGGCACCCCGTTGGCCAGGGTCACGCCGACGGTCGGACGCGGCGAGTTGGGGTTCACGAACTCCAGCGTCGTGTTGAAGCTGGGCAGGTAGGAATCCGACGTCGACAGGGCCGCCTGCCCTTTCAGCGTAAGCCGCTCGCCGGTCCATTCGAAGCCCGTCGACCAGACCCGGCTCTCGGTGATGCGCGAACCGGTGTCGCTGGTGGTGCGCAGATAGGGCGCCAGATTGCCGTTCATCCGCGGCTGGATGATGCCGGTCAGGGCCGCCTGCACCGTGCCCAGATTGATGTCCCCGTTCGGGCCGTTGGCCGTGCCCAGATTGACCGTCTCGAACGAGGTGTTGTCCGTGTTGTCGACCACGCCGTTGTCCGACACGGTCGAGATCTGGACCGTCGAGCTCTGTTCCGCCCGCTCCTGATCGTTCAGCACGGCGTCGAAATAGAACCGCAGATTGTCGGTCGGCTTCCACTCCGCCGACCCGGCGAAGTTCTGCGTCTCGTACTTGAAGGTGTCGTAGTCCTGGTTGAAGAACTGGATGCGCAGGAAGGGGAAGCTTTCCGCGCTCGCCCGGCCCGAGGTCGGCGTCACCACGGCGTCGCGGTCGACGCGCGGACGAAAGGCCGAGACGTCCTGTTCGGCGTAGCTGAAGCTGCCGACCAGACCGATCTCGCCGATGCCCGTATCCCAGCGATGGCCGATCGTGCCCGAGTAGCGGGGCGTGCTGCTCTCCGACAGGTCGCTGTATTCCGACTGGGCGCGGACGGCGAACAGGGGTTCGTTCAGGTCCAGCGGGCGGATGGTGCGCAGGTTGATGGTGCCGCCCACCGACCCTTCGATGGTCGCGGCCTCCGACACCTTGATGACCTCCACCGAGGAGATCATCGAGGCGGCCAGATCGTCGAAGCTGATGCCCGACCGGCCCGAGCCCGAACCGACGGTCGAGACGCCGTTGATCTCCACCCGGTTGGCGTCCGTGCCGCGGATCTGCACGCCCCGGCCGACCCCGGCCTCGCGCGTGATCTGGATGCCGGTGACGTTCTCAAGCACCTCGGCCAGGTTCTGGTCGGGCAGCTTGCCGATGTCCTCGGCCTGGATGACCTCGACCAGATTGTCCGCGTTGCGCTTCTCGGTCAGGGCGTTCTGCAGCGAGGCGCGGATGCCGGTGACGATGATCTCGTCGACCTGATCCGGCTGGTCTTGAGCGGGTTCCGCGTCCTGGGCCAGCGCCGGTGCCGCCGCCATCATCATCGCCGTGCTCGCCAGCAGCACCGTCGCCAGCCGCCGCCCCGAAGTCGCCCGCGCGAGCGCCATTGCCGACTGTTTCATCTACGCCTCCCAATCCCGAATTATTCGTTGTTGCCGGTACGCTGGATTGGCATGGCCGGCGTGTCAACCCATTTTCATCAAATAACCGAACCAGATGGCCAACCAACTGGTCAACCAGTTGAATGGCCGGCCCCGATATTGGTCTGTGGCGTCGCGAGCAGACTGAGGTCGACAGCCATCCACCCATAGCGCCGCATCCGGCTGGCGCCGACGACGCGATGGCCTACAAGAACGAGATAACCGCAACAAACGCGGATGCAGGAAACCCCATGACCGATTCCGCCTCGCCCGCTCTCTCCTGGCCCGCCGTCGGTCTCGCCAAGGCGACGGCCCTGCTGACAGCGCCGGGATCGCTGCTGGAGATCGTGGACGTCGAGATCGACGGCCGGCCCCAGAAGATCTGGAAGAACGGCCCGCCGACACTGATGCACACCTTCCTCGCCGGACGGGCGCACGGAGAGCGGACCTTCCTTGTCTATGGCGAAGAGCGCGTCTCGTTCGAGGCCTTCGCCCGCGCGACCCTCGCCCTCGCCGCCGACCTTCAGGCGCGCGGCGTCACGCCCGGCGACCGCGTCGCCCTGGCCATGCGCAACCTTCCGGAATGGCCGGTCGCCTTCTTCGCCGGCGCCCTGATCGGCGCCATCGTCACCCCGCTGAACGCCTGGTGGAGCAGCGCCGAACTGGCCTATGGCCTGCGGGACTCCGGCAGCGCCGTCGCCATTCTCGACATCGAGCGGCTGGAGCGGATCGGCGCGGCGCTGGCCGA